>JBBTYG010000106.1:0-3886 GCA_038061855.1 Patescibacteria group bacterium
TACTTATTTAAATACTTTTACTCACTCCAGAAAGTTTTTATCTTTATCAACGCCAACGACTTGCAAATTTTTTACCGTGATTCGATCCACTCCCATGTGCCCAGCCATCCGCCTTCCAGGGATTACCCGTTGAGGCGTTGTGTTGCCGATAGAACCAGGCGCCCGAAGGCGATTTTTTTGGCCGTGCGTTTTCGGTCCGCCAGCGAAACCATGACGTCTTACCACGCCCTGAAATCCTTTTCCTTTTGAAATGCCCGCCACACGAATTATATCTCCCTCCTTAAACGCTTCGACAGTCACCTCTGCGCCCTCTTTGAAAGATTCAGAGGCGAACGTCGCGTTTTTTCCATTTCTAAATTCCTTTTTGGTTCTTCCAAGCCGCACTTGCACTGCTTCATATCCATCGCGCGCCGTAGTCCGCATACAAGTTATCGTATTAGGTTTCGCTTCGACAACTGTAACAGGGATGATTTTCTCATCCTTCCAAATTTGGCTCATTCTAATTTTTTTACCCAAAATAAAACTCATAGTTTTATTCGCTGATTTTCGCGGATTTTTACGCTGATAAACGCTGATATAATATCCGCGCTGATCCGCGTCTCGATCTGCGCTAATCCGCGATTCTTAAATAAAAATCGCCTAAGGCCTAGCCCGGCGAATGGCTATCCTTGTGAAAACATCCCTACTCAATAATAGTTTGGATGTCCATTAAAGAGACTGGATAATAATAAACTATGCCTTTTTAGCTGTCAAACCTTGACTAAGTAGATGCGGCATGTCTTTATGCGAACAGTTTAAAAAGTTACTCGATTTTCTTGAAGGTGAAATATTTTAGAGTCGTGATCGGAATTTTGTATTTTTCAAGCACCTCTCGCGCCGAATGAAAAAACGCATCTTTCCAGCTGAGGCCGAGCTGTCTCGCTGTTTCTTTCAATTCCTTTTCGGACGGAGCTTCAATCTCCAGATATGTAGGAATTTTCGGCCACGTGTCTATATCTAATGTTACTTTCCCTAATTTGTATTTATGCCTTTTTTTCTCTTGTTCTCGATATGCAATGAGTCCAAGTTCTTCTAGAAATCGCCGCGCGCTTTTCGGATCGCTTACGCCAAACTCAATTTCTATCGTATTCTCAATCGAAGTAATATGCGCGCCATACGATATATGATGCTTATACGCAAGTAATGTTTTTTCTCCGCCTTCCCGCAGGCGCACGAATTTATGTTCTTTAACAAACCTGCCCTCTTTGTCATAAAAAATTGTTTCTTTAAGAATATCTTCGCCTTCGTCCTGCGCTCCCAGATTTTTCAGTTTTTTTTGAATTGCCTTCTCATCAATTTCCAAAAATCGGACTTCGATTTCTTTGTTCGTCATAAGATGATTGTAGCACCAAAGGGAAGAGAACAAAATTTTACCACAGCCCCAGAAAGCCGTCAGTGGAAGCCGGTGGATGAACCCAGCACCACTTTTGTTTTATAAAAGTGGTGCTGGGTGAATGGGGGTCGGCTTTCTGGAGCTGTGGTAAAATTTTTTAAAAACACGCTTTCGTATTTTCGAGCGTAAGGGGAATCTCGCGTCGTCCCGCTAAAGCGGGATTCCTTCAAAACCCACGGCTTTGAATCCGCTTCGCTCATTCCTACACGGGGAACCGATCGCGGTTCCCCGACCCCCTCCGCTGTTAGATTCCCAACTTAAGAGTTACGATCAAACTTAAAAACCCAACAATGGGTTTTTAAGTTTGAGAGCAGCCCTAAGGGGAATCGAACCCCTCTTTGCGCCGTGAGAGGGCGCCGTCCTAGCCGATAGACGATAGGGCCATTAGAGCCGGTCCGCAAACCCCAGCAAAAATATTATATGTATAAACTCCCGGCCGGACAAGGTTTGTGGCGAAGCGCTCTCGTGTTCGCTACGCATAGTGAGAAAAAAATGAGTCGGAGTTTGATTCTTTCTGTTTTATTTCGTGAACAATTTTTGAAAGCCCCATTCCGTGGGAACCCTTAATAAGAATGACGTCTCCTTTTCTGATGGTCTGTTTTATTGGCGTTACCGCATCGTCCGCGGTGTCAAAAGAAAATATCTTATTTTTGCGAAGTCCGGCCTCATGCGCGCTTTCTGCAATAAATTTCGCCCGTAAACCTACGGTAATTAAGACATCGCATGATTTCGCAGCAAGCCGGCCGACACGTTTGTGCTCGTCGGTTGTGTGTTTTCCAATTTCAAGCATATCCCCTAAAACGGCAATTTTCCTTTTTATTTTAAGATGTTCCAGCGCCTCAAGCGAGATTTGCATCGAAAGCGGGCTAGCATTATATGAATCATCAATAATCCATGTGTCAGCAATTCCATGTTTTATCTGCATTCGAGATTCAGCTGGTCGATATTTCAGTAGATTTTCCGAAATACGCAGAAGGTTCAATCCGAACGAAACCCCCACCGCCGCAGCCGCCGCGGAGGCGTACGCGTGCGATTTCCCAAACACGCCATCAAGCCGCACAGGAACAGAATTTCCACGATGATCAAGTTTGAATGAAATCCCGGCGGGACGATTTTCTTCAGATGAATTTTCCCTTTCGGAGAAAGGTCCGCCTTCGGCGGAAAATCGAGTAATTCGTATTTCCGCTCCTTTATTGAATCCAAACGTTATTATGTGCGCCCGCGTCCGCTCTTGAAGTTCGATCACTCGCTTGTCGTCGTAATTCAATATAGCGCTTCCGGCAACAGGCAAATATTCGATGAGCCGTCCTTTCTCGCGCGCCACTTCATCCGGCCCGTTATAAAATTCCACATGAACAGGAACTTCTCCGATCGCCGTGATGACGCTGATATTCGGCCGAGCGATATTTAGCAAATATTTTAAATCTCCCGGATGATCAGCTCCGTATTCCAACACAAGAATTTCCGGATAGTTCGATTTCGAGACGAAAATGAGCCGGAATACAGACGAAACAATTACCTTCAGCCAGAAAAATATTTTTCTTGCTCTAGCGGTTCCCGCGGGCTGCTCTAGACTGACGAGCTTAAGTTCTTTTTCGCTCCAATTTCCGAGAATTGCAAGAGGGAGACCTAGCTCGTTATTCAGATTTCCGCGCGACGATCGGACATTTCGCTCTCCGTCCAAAACCGCTTTGATTGCCGCTTTTGTCGAGGTTTTGCCAACGCTCCCCGTTATACCAACAATGCCAGGACGATATTTCCATATGGTAAGTTGGGAGAGTTTCTTCACGACCCAACGCAAATGTTTTATGAGCATGGGTTTAAGAGCCTAGAGCGCGTCCGGCGCGATTGAATAATAATTGATGATAAATTGGGCTAAGTCTCTAAATGCCGGAACGACTGTAACGCCAGCAAGAGGAGCGCCAATCGGTTTATCTATCTTCACCAAAATAATAAACTTCGGATTGCTCGCCGGCCCGAAACCTACGTACGTATTTATAACGTCTTCGGTATATCCGCCATCCTTGAAATCGGGAACGTACGCGGTTCCGCTCTTCCCGGCGATGTTATATCCATTTATCTTTCCAACTTCGGCCTTGTTGACGGCCGAGATCATCATACCAGTCACGTCCATCGCAGTTTTTTCGGTTACGACCCGCCTCACGAGCTTTGGCAAAAGGGCGGAATTGACATACGGACGCATAAGATTACCTCCGTTCGCGATTGCTGAAACCGCGCTTAGAAGTTCTATTGGCGTTACTGAAACTCCTTGACCGTACGATGCGGTTGCAAACGCGATATCCTTTTCTTTAGGATTAAGGCGTTTCAAGTTTCCCCTCCCTTCAGCAGGTACATCTATGCCCGTTTTCTCGTCAACGCCGAATCTTTTGAGATACTTGAGAAATATATCTCTGCCCATTTGCTGCTCCGCAAACACAGCTCCCGTGTTAAGCG
>JBBTYG010000107.1:0-2545 GCA_038061855.1 Patescibacteria group bacterium
CTTGGACGGTAAGCGTGCCTGAATTTGGAGTTGACGTTGCGATTCCAACCCCGCCATCATTGCGCTCCACAAAAATTGGGTTGCCGTTTGGCTGGAGCACCTTGAACGAAAACTCGCTGCTGTTTGTAGAGGAAGCGACGATAAGAAATTTCACGTTTGATTGCGTCGTGGACGTTCCGATGGCTATGTTGTTGCTCACATCCGATGCGATGACGCCGCCCCCGCTACCGGGACCTTGGGCCGGACCCGAAAATGCCGATACATACAGCGCATAGCCTCCGAAATATACCGAAAGCAAAGCGAACGCTATCAGTATTAAGACAGAAGTGTTTCGGAGGTTATTCATCGCTTCATTAATTTGCGTATCTAGTTTTCGCGCTCCGCATCATTCCTGTCTAGGGGCTGGAGGAGGACTGGATGGTCCCTGGAAGTTGCTCCCTTGCGGAACAAGCTGTCCGGCTGGCGGAACAGCTCCGGTATCTTGCTGCGTAACGGAGGAAGGATTTTGCAATACTTTCACAACCTGGCTGTCGTTCCGCAAAGCCGTCCAGAATAGGATTTGACTTTCATTGAAGTAGACTTTGCTTACGGGTCCCCAGAAAGCGGATCCAAACGGAAATACGCCAAACTGCTGCTGGTTATTTTGTCCAGTGCTTCTCTGTAAAAACCATACGTCTGTCATGTGGGGCCTTGGGAAGCGGCTAAATTTTCCGAAATAAATATCTCCGGTTGTCAGATAAACCGCCGTGTAAGCCGACGGCCCGGACGAATTTGCCGGCTGCCAGCGCGCAATAAACCATGATCCAGCCCATATTCCTAGCGCAACGAGAATTATGAATAATGCCAAAACGCCAAGTATAATTTTTTTACCCATGTATATATTTTAAATCTTTGATTATTTTTTACTAGCTATAACTACGTATCCGCGAGGACCTTTGTCCGGACCGCCGCATGAATCGCAATAAAATAAGAATCTTCCGGCCGCAGTGGCGCCAAACTGGATTTTTTTGGTCTCGCCCTTCTTAATCAGAACTTTGAAACCATAATCCGGCTGAGTAAAATCATAGTCCTTATCTACTGCCGTAACGTTAATATTCGTCGTATCCCCTTCATACACAATAATCGTATCCGGCATAAACGCATCACGCTCGATCTTAATGTCGAAACTTCTATATGAAGAATTATTTGTTTGGCTCGCTCGAGAAACAACTTCGGGCTTCGCGATATTTTGCTGAAGATTTTGCGAATCAGTATCCGGAACGACAATGTCTTTCGGTGGCGCTTCCCTTGTTACAGGTCCCTGAATCTGCTCCGAAAGCTTGCCTGACGTTTGCCCCTGCGGAGTTACGCTCGGCGAGGAATTTTGTTTTCTGATCAAACCGCCCACGGAAATGATCAAAACAACCCCAAAGACGACAACCACTGCCCAAATTATTTTTTTTCTATCAAAAATCATACTTTATCTTCTAATTTTACATATGTAGGAAATATTCCGTCAATAGCAATTTATGCACAGTTCGACCCTTCAATAAATTCATGACAAGCGGGCTCACTGTAAACAGGTTCGATAGGCTCGCGATACATAACTCCTGAAATTTATGGGCAGCTGATAGATGATGTTGCAAGCGCGCCGCCATTAGTTATTGTAACTCGATAGCACGATGTGCCGTTAGGGGCTTTAAGCACCAAGCCGCTGTTCGCGGTATCCACATAAACATCTCCGCCGCGCACTTGAAATTTCGAATTCGGAGATGAAACGCCGACTCCGACGTTTGTTCCGCTAAAATAAATCAAACCATTTATGGAGTTCCATGCCTGACTGGAAAGCCCGAGGTTATACGTAGCGGTCGAGGACGGAATAACATTTGAATCAAATGTCGCAGCCGAGACTCGCGCGACGGACGTCTGCAGTGCCGAGCTAAATCTCTGTTTGAGATTTTGAGTATTGAAAGCTACAACGAAAGAAATACTCACTGAGTCGTGCGACGGCGCATTTTGCCGCTTGGTGAAACTCACATTTGAAACAATCACTTTGCTTGACGTGAGAGGTTGGGCAGCGCCGGCGTCTGTTTGTTTGAGATACAGAGTGCCTCCCGATAGATATATATATGTTGGATCTTCGGCGCTTGCCGCCATTCGTAATTTAAGCGTCGTTGTCGCAACATCCGGGTTAAGCTCTATCATGCTCGCGCGTTCGATATAATATTGGATTTGCTGAAGCAAGAACTGGCTTTGCTGATTTACCTCGGCCGCCCCTGCCTGACGGCTATTAATAGCCGTCACCGTGACTAAAATGGAAATGAACGAGATCATTAGAATCGTAAAAATTGCCGAAAAAATGAGGAGCTCGATGATTGTAAATCCAGCACTATTTTTATTTCCATACAAGTGATGCTGGATAAAAGCACGACGCGAGGAGAAATATTCTCGGAACGATCTTGAATGCATTGTATATAGTATACTACAATCAGCTTACCAAGGAATAGAGATGGCCCCGTCGTCTAGTCTGGCCTAGGACACAGGCTTTTCAAGCCTGGTACACGGG
>JBBTYG010000108.1:0-3444 GCA_038061855.1 Patescibacteria group bacterium
CACGAGTTATATTAATTTTATCCCCGATCGCGGCGAGCGTCTCAATTTCCCTTCCTTTTCCAAGTCCGAAGCGCGATTCAATAACCCGGCTTTGCCGAGGAGTAAGATACGCGAGCAATGAATTGATCGTCTTTTGCGCTGAAATCATATTTTTGTAGGTTCTATTATAATATATTCAAAGCTAATCCGTCAACTCTATCTGTGGAAAACATTGAAAATGCAGCATTTTCAAGCCATATTTAGCCTTTTGCGCTTTTCCCGCCAATTACCAGGAGTCCGGGACTGGCGATGAAAATTGAGGAATAAATGCCGGTTGTTACCCCAACTATGAGAGTCAAAATAAAGTAGTGAAGGTTTATCGGACCTACGAAATAGAGGCTTACTAGAACGAGAATGAGTGTAAACGATGTGTTTATGGATCTGGCAAGAGTTTGATTGACACTCTCGTTTATTATCTCTGAGAATTTCTTCTTGTCGCGATGGAGGATAAGATTTTCCCTAATTCTATCGAATACGACGATCGTGTCATGCACTGAAAAGCCTACCACCACAAGAAGCGCGACGACGAAATTCCCGTCAATTTCAACATTTAATTTGTAGCCGAGAAACGCAAGAAGTCCTGCCGGTATCGCGACATCGTGGAAAAGCGTGAGGAGCGTAACTACTCCATATTTCCAAGAGCTTATCGGCCGGGACGCTTTCCTAAATGCATACGCGATGTAGAGCGAAATTCCAATTAGCGCGAGTATCATCGCAATAACCGCGTTTTTCCGTAGCTCGCCTCCGATTGACGGCCCGATCGACTGAAAACTCAATTCTTGAAAACCTTTAAATTTCCCATTCAAGATTTGCAGAAAACGCTGATGGTCAACCTCGTTTATTTCCTTAAGGCGAGCCAGGAAAACATTGTTTTGCGAGTCATAGTTGATAGCCACTTCTTCGTGTGCGAAATCTGCTTGAAAAATTTTTTTAATGTCGGAAACAACGGGTTTTTCGACGTTTACTCTAAACTGCCAAAGCGTTCCCCCGCTGAAATCAACCGCCTCTTTGAAGCCAAAAAGGGCGATAGCGGCGATCGCTACGCCGACAGCGATCGCTGAAATCGTAAAATATACATTTCTTTTTCCTATAATATTGAGCATGATAATTATTTTGAAGGCTTATTTTTTGCATCGCCGCCGATGAAAATCCTGAGAAACAATCTTGTGGTCGTAATCGCGCTAAACAAACTTACCAATACGCCGATCAAAAGCGTAAGCGCGAATCCTTTAACAAAGCTCGAAGTAAAGAGATATAGGATAATGGCGGTTATTATGGTTGAAATATTGGAATCACGTATTGATGGCCATGCCCGGCGAAAGCCTTCTTCAACTGCGCCGATCTTAGAAAGTCCGCGTTTCAACTCTTCCTTGATACGCTCGAATATTAGCACGTTCGCGTCAACCGCCATGCCGATGGTTAGCACGAACCCGGCGAGCCCTGCAAGAGACATCGTAAAAAGAGGAATGAGCTTGAAAAGCCCTAGCGTAAGAGCAATATATATGAGAAGAGCGAACGAAGCGAAAACTCCGAACATTCCGTAATACAAAATCATGAATACAATCACGAGGAACGTGCCTACTGCTCCTGCTACGATTACTTTCCGTAGCGAGTCAGCTCCTAAGGTCGGACTTATCGTCTGCTGGTTTATGAGAGTGATTGGCCCGGGAAGCGCGCCCGCGTTAAACCGTTCAACAAGCTGACGCGCCTCGGCGATGGAAAAGCTTCCAGTAATCACAGCCTGTCCTCCGGATATTTTCTGCTGTACTGTCGGCGCTTCAATAAGATTATTATCAAGAAAAATCGCAATGGGCTTCCCTACGTTTCTTCCGGTCATTTCTTCGAATATCTTCGCTCCTTCGTCATTGAAACTTATTGCAACCTGTGACGCCCCGGTAGTTTGATCGAATGTGAGTTGCGCCCCTGACACATACCGGCCGGTGAGGTTTGTAGGAACAAACGTAGTCGAAGATCCATTCTGTTCAACCTCCCGGAAATCCAATTGTGGCGTTTCCCCTATTTGCTTAATGGCATCTGTAATATTTTTTATGCCAGCAAGTTCGACGACGAGTTGCGCGTCCGCTCCCGATTTTGCGGTAAATACCTGCGGTTCGCTTACACCAAAAAGATTGACTCTCTTTTCAATGACATCGCGGATGCCGCTTACAACCGAATCCTTATCTATTTCTCCGACTTGAGACAGATCAATTTGATACACAAGGTGGCTACCGCCAACAAGATCAAGTCCAAGCTTCCACGGAAGCCAGTTTGCACCCAAAAATTTAGGATACGCAAAAACAGCAGCGACAACTGCAAGGATAATTATCAGTGTTAAAAAAATTCCGGGGTTTTTTCGCATTCTTTGAATTTTATCTCTTCTGCCACTGCGGAGCTCTTCGCGCTTTTCTTAATCCATATTTCTTTCTCTCCACCATACGCGAATCGCGCGTCAAAAACCCTAATCTATGCAGTTTTTTCTGAAAATCAGCATTTTTCAGTGCAAGGGCGCGGGAAAGACCGAGTCGCACAGCCTCAGCTTGCGCATGTATTCCGCCGCCAGATACCCGCGCACTCACATCGAATACGCCCTCAATCTTAGCTTTAATAAACGGCGAAAGAACGCATGATTCAAGCACAGGCATTTGGAAATAGCTATTCAAGTCTTTGTCGTTCACTACAAACTTCCCATTTCCGCCAACAATTCGCACGCGAGCAATCGAAGTTTTCCTCCGACCCACGCCTTCAATATATCGATCGGTTTTCTTTGCTTCAACAGTGACTTCTTTATGATGTACGACTTTTTTGGCTTCTTTCTTGACCATGGTAATAGATATAAATCTTAAATTCGATCTGACTCAGAATGACACTGAACTTTGCTAAATGGGTTACTTTGGATTTTTAGATTTCGACTTTGAATTTTCTTCTACAAATACTAGATTCTTCAAACGTCTGGAATTAAGAAAATTTTTAGGAAGCATTCTGCGAACCGCTTCTCTAAGTATCCGTCTCGGATCTTTTTCATAGACTTGCTCGAGAGTTTTTTCCCTCAAGTGCCCCATATATCCGGTATGTTTATAATAAATTTTGTCCTTCATTTTCCGCCCCGTAAATGAAACATTCGCATAGTTTTTAACAAACACTTTATCATTACCAGGAAGACGAGGATTATACGACGCATTTTTTTTACCCTGAAGAATTTGGGCAATTTCGGAAGCGAGCCGACCCATTATTTTATTTTTTGCGTCGATGTGATAATCCATGGAATAACTTAAAAGTTAAAGTTTAAAATTGAAGTGGTTTTTTGTAATGAATTATTTCCTTGTCTTTCAGCTTCTACACGAACTCTATCCTTGCCAGCCGGCTCCCATCTCGTTTTCTCGACTTTGCAAGCTTCGTAATCCTCAA
>JBBTYG010000108.1:3454-13972 GCA_038061855.1 Patescibacteria group bacterium
GGCTCGCGCCAAATATCTCGGCCCAAGGTTACTCATAAGCTTTTCCGTGATTTTTTTATTATTCACCCTGCTTAAAATCAAGCGGCGACTTGCAAGCGTTTGCCGTTTTGCATGAGTTACCAAGCGCTCCACAATAGGCCGGATTTCTTTTGCTCGAGCTTCGGTTGTCTCTACGCGTTCTGCTCGAACCAAATCGTTCGACAAATTGCGTAAAAACGAAGCGCGAGCGCCTCGTAATCTTCCGAATTTTTTGCCCTCTTTGCGATGTCTCATTGGTTTTGCCGCTAAGTCACTAGGGCTTAGGGTTTGAAAAAGTTTCTTGCTCTAATGGCTACATACTAATGACTAATTATCTATTCTGGTTTCTCCTTTTTTGACCGTTTCTTTTTTGGAGCTTCAGAAACTTCTTCCTCTTTATTTTTTGGAACTTCAAATTCCTGAGCGGCAATTGCCGATACAATTTCAAAATGATCTTTCAATATTTCCCCCGCCCTCCTTAATGCCGACGATGGACTGATAGTGCCGTCGGTTTCTATTTCAAGACGCAATTTATTGAAGTCAGTCCTGTCTCCGACACGCATGTTGTCGTTTGTATAATTCACTTTGAGAACCGGGGCAAAAATTGCATCTACTGCGATGGTTCCTACCGCCTGCCTCACGTCCTTTCTTGCCTCGACAGGCAAATATCCCATTCCCCTTTCAACCTTAATTTCGATTTCCAATTCCGCATCTTTCGAGGTTAGCGTCGCAAACGGTTCGCTTTTGTTTATTATCTCAACCATTGAATTGGTTTTGATGTCGGCCGCAGTAACTGTTTTTATGCCGCTTGCCTTTAAAATCAATACCTGAGGTTCATCTGTATGCATTTTAAGCCGGAGTTTTTTGAAGTTCAGACTTAATTCAACTAAGTCTTCCTTAACGCCGGGAAGCGTTGAAAACTCGTGGGACGCATTTTTTATTTTTACTTCCGTAACCGCCGCGCCTGGCAAAGATGAAAGAAGAACTCGCCGGAGCGAGTTTCCAACCGTAAGGCCATACCCGGAAAACAATCCTTCAATCTCGAAAACCCCTTTCTGTAAATCTTCCGATACTGTTTTTACCGTTACCGTTGAACTTAATTTAGAAAATTCCATGTTGTTTATTGTAGTATAAATTAGTATAAATGTATATATTTGCCTCAACCCTATTTAGAAAACGACTCGATGAGCAAATTTGCCTCAAAAGGTAGTGATGGCTCTTGAGGTAAGGACAATACTTTTCCTTCGAACTTCTCGACATCTAGATTGAGCCACGCCGGAGGTTCGTACTTCAGAAGCGCCTCTTTTCTTTTTTCGAAAAATAACTTCGACTCTGACCCAGATTTAATGCTTATTACGTCGCCTGTTTTTATGCTGTAACCTGGAGACCAAACCCTTTTCTTATTTACCAAAATATGGCCATGGACTACAAGCTGCCTCGCAATGTTTCGCGACGCCGCAAACCCGAGCTTCATAACTACGTTATCAAGCCTCCGCTCTAAAAGCTCGACCAACTTGGAAGCGGATGATCCTTTTGCCCTTTTAGCATTCACGAATAATTGCCGCAAATTTCGATCGTCCAAGCCATAACTGATTTTTACTTTCTGTTTTTCTCTGAGCTGAACACCGAATTCAGACAAGGCACGCCTTCTCCCCGTAGGGCCATGAGCGCCGGGCTGATATGGTTTTCTGACCATTGCGCACTTCGGAGATTGACAACGCTCCGCCTTCAAATTAAGTCGCTCTCCGATTCTTCTTTCTTTTTTTTCTTTTGGACCGCGCATAGAAAATTTAAATGTTAAATCTCAAAACTCAAAACTTTTAATTTTTGACATTTTATTTACACTCTTCGAACTTTTCTCGGCCGAGGACCGTTGTGCGGAATCGCAGTAACGTCTTTAATTGAAATCACATTAAAACCTTGATTAATAAGAGATCGAACAGCTGAATCTCTTCCTCCGCCTATTCCCTTAACAATAATCTCCACTTCGTTCGGAACATTGCTTTTTAATTTTTCAGTTATTGCCGCTACAACCTTCGAAGAAGCGAATGGCGTTGCCTTCTTGGGTCCGGCAAAACCAAGCGAACCGGCAGAAGCCCAGGCTAACACATTTCCTACGCCGTCTGCAACAGTAATGGTCGTATTATTATACGACGCGTTGATATACACCCTTCCCTTTTCGATAACTCCTCGCTTTTTAACCGATTGCGCAGGTTGCTCTACGGCGGAAATTTCTTTGGTCTGCACAGTTTTTGCGCCCGCGTTTTCCACCGTCGGTTGTTCTTTTGTTATTTTCTTTCCCATCCAGTTAGAAGCAGATCGCGATCGGCGATTGCTGATAGTTATTGATTTTATTTAAGCAAGTGCTCATTGTGAATGATTTTTTGAATTTCGTAAAGTGATCGCGGCTTCTCTAGCTGGACCAATGACTATTTTTATTTCAGGTCGACTTTCCTCTTTCCACTACCGGCTGTTTTTCTAATATTTCCACGAACGGTTCGGGAATTAGTCTTCGTTCGCTGTCCACGCACAGGCAGACGACGCAAATGCCGCACTCCTCGATATGATTTTATGTCTTTGAGCCGTTGGACGTTTGAGCGGATGAACTGGCGCAACGCGCCTTCCATTGGATATGTTTTCTCCGCGATGCCCTGGATCTTCACAACTTCATCGCTCGTCAGAGTTCCGGTTTTTTTATTCAAATCGATTTTTGCAGCAGTTAAAACCTTCCTGCTTGCAGATCTGCCAATTCCATAAATATAAGTAAGAGAAACTTCTACTCTCTTATTGTCTGGTATGTTTACGCCTAGTATACGCATAATAGTAAATTTTCAATTCTTTAATTTTCAGTTTTCAATTGAAAATTAGAAATTGGTTGGTAATTGGAAATTATTTATTTATCCTTGTCTTTGTTTATGTTTTGGATTTACGCAAACTATATATAACCGCCTTTTGCGTTTTATAATCTGGCAATTCCTGCACATCGTTTTTATTGAACTTCGGACTTTCATGGGATTGTAGTTTAAAACTTAAAAGTTAAAGCTGAAAATTATTGATTTTAAATTTATTAGTTTCTTTATTGTTGCAACTTTTAAGGTTTGAACTTTAAGTTTTAAGTTATAGTCTGCGTACGATCCTTCCCCGCCTGCCATCTGGACCCATTTCAACAAGCACGCGATCGCCGGGCAAAACTCGGATGTTATTGAGCTTCATCTTGCCAGCCAAATGCGCCAGGATTTCTTGGGTTTCGTCTTTCTTGAGAACAACGCGAAACGTCAGCCCAGGCAGGGCTTCTTTAACAATTCCCTCGTCCGCGGCCGATGTCATTCTCAAAAAAGCATTCCTACATACGTTAATCCGCAACCTTTTCTTTGTAAGTCGGCTTTCATTTTTTTTGTTCCATACTCATAAAAAACTAGCGCCGTAGCACTAGCGTTTTCGTACGCTTATCCATTATAGCGCGTGGAAAAACATTGTCAATCCTTCAACCATACCAGGAATTGGATTGACGTTGAAGTATGCCGTATACACCAAACTCGACCCTTATCCAGTAGCGCCGAGATGATTAATGACGTTCTTTGCCCTGGCTACTTCCCGGAAATTTTGACTTCCTTTTGTATCGCGTGTTTTCTGCAAAACTTGCAGAATTTCATAACTTCAAGTTTCCGCTCAACTGTTTTTTTATTCTTATTCACGTAATATGTCCTGGTTTTGCATTCAGCGCACCGCAACGCGATAAGGTTTTCAGATCGTTTTGATTTTGCCATATAGAGTTAAGATAGCAGGAAACTCTATTTTTGTAAACTTTTGATTCTTGAGCCGATGGCCGGAATTGAACCGGCGACCTACTCCTTACCATGGAGTTGCTCTACCAGCTGAGCTACATCGGCTTGCATTAGCCCAACTATTATATTTCGTAAACTGATATTTGCAAATATGAACCGATTTTCGGCGATCAGACTTTTTTTAGAATGGAAGGTCTTCGGGTTTTATTTCCTCCGAGCCTGGTTCGTCCATATTGATCGTTGGCAATTCTTCCGTTTGTGATTCCTTTTGTTGAGGGACTGCTTGCGATCCGCTTGCCTGCCCATGCCCGCCACCAAAACCCTGTGATGGCCGAGCTCCTCCTGCCGGCCGCGGCCCAAGTTGAATTCGCTCGCTTATGATTTCCGTAGACTTCCTCTGCTGCCCCTGTTTATCCTGCCACGAACGGGTTTGCAATCGCCCTTCAATAAAAATCATGCTTCCCTTCGTAAGAAATTGGCCTACAATTTCAGCCTGCCTACCCCAGACAACTACATTGTGAAATTCGGTCTGTTCCTGTTTTACGCCAGCTTTGTCTGTCCATGTTCGATTCGTAGCGACACCCAAGCTAGAAACACTCTGTCCGGACGGAGTTTGTCTCACTTGAGGATCTGCAGTGAGTCGACCGATAATGAAAACTTTGTTTAGGTTCATGAGGGTAGGGTTTAGCGACGAAGGCTTGGCCAATAGAATTTAAATTGAATATATCACACCATATACCCTAGTGGCTAGCGGCTACCACTATTGTAATATTTCTTCAATCTTCTTTTCCAGCGCTTCGTTGCTTATTGCGCTTGACTGGCGAGAATCCACGGCGGCTGGAGATAAACCAGCGGAACGCCTCAGAGATGGCCTAAAAGACGGCCTACTAGATCTTTTTGAAGCCTCATCTCGCTCAACTTTCGTACCAAAAAGACGTAAAATTAAGAACCTTAACACTTGAGCATTGTTTTTCAGGGCCGCTTCAAGAAGTTTCATGTCATCGGGAAGCGCGGATACATGAAAGAAAACGAAATATGCTTCTTTTGCTTTGGCGATATCGTATGCAAGCCGTATTTTTTTAACAGACCCTTCAGATTTTATCTCAATCTTATACTGACCAAATACCTTAAGGATATTCGACAACAGCTCTTCTTGCTGCAAAAGAAAAGCGATTTCATAATCTCTTGCCTCAATTCCCTCCTTTATATAAGCTTTATCCATTTCGTGAGTAGTATAATAGACGTTGCTCTAAATGTAAAATGTAAAAATCAAAATTAAAAGTGGCAGAGCAAAGTTGAAAATAACTGACAACCTAGAATTGAAGTTATTATTGAGCAACACGCATTTCTTCTTCCTTAGCGCTTTCCACATCCTTTGTCTCTTTCATATCAACTTCTTCTTCATGTTGTACGTTTCCTCCAATGCTTCCCATTGGAATAAGTCGTCCTATGATGACGTTTTCCTTAAGACCGCGCAAGGTATCAATCTTGCCTTCTATCGCGGCTTTCACTAGAACCCTAGAAGTGTCTTGGAACGAAGCTGATGAGAGGAAACTTTCGGACGTAAGCGCAATACGAGTAACGCCAAGCAATAATTCCTCTCCTTTAGTCGGACGCAATCCTTGTTTTTTAAGTCCTTTATTAACTTCGAGCATTTTGTCTTTTTCAATAGTTTCTCCAGCCACGAAATCCTGAGCATCGCCAGCATCCTTAATTTTCACGCGGGAAAACATCTTTCGAATTATAACTTCGATGTGCTTGTTATTGATAGAGGCGCCTTCAGACATGTAAATCTTCTGAACTTCGTTTATAACATATCGTTCGACTTCTCTAATTCCTTTTAGTTCCAAAAGTTCTTTTAAATCAATATGTCCCTCTGAAAGTTGATCTCCCTTCTTCACTGAATCTCCAACTTTCACAAAAAGCGTTGCGGAACGATGTACCGAGAACTCCTTTTCTTTCGTTTTCAACTTTTCGCCGTTCTCAGCGATTTTTAATATCCTAAGCGATCCCTTATCCTCGATTTTTTCCAACATTCCGTCAATAGGACATAAAATTGCTTTGCCTTTTGGAGGCCTGACTTCGAAAATTTCTTCGACTCGAGGCAAACCGTGCGTGATATCAACTCCGGCAACGCCCCCGGTATGAAACGTCCTCATGGTAAGTTGAGTCCCAGGCTCACCGATAGATTGCGCGGCAACAACGCCAACCGCGCTCCCTAGCTTAACAAGCTTATTGTTGCCCAAATCAAGACCGTAGCATGCAACACACACGCCATAAAGCGTCCTACACATAATAGGAGATCGGACTTTCACGGATTCAAGCGAAGATTTTTCGATACACTCCGCTGCGGTGCTGTCAATTACCTCTCCGCCGCGCACAACTATCTTTCGATCAACGCGAATATCGTCAAGGGCAACTCTCGAAAATAGTTTGCTTCTGAAGGATTGATTAAATTCTTTTCCATCCTCGCGAAAAATTTCTATTCCAGCTTTAACTTTGCAGTCTTCTTCGCGAATAATTAAATCTTGAGACACATCGACAAGCCGGCGCGTGAGATATCCGGCTTGCGCGGTTTTAAGCGCAGTATCGGTTGTTCCTTTTCTCGCGCCGGTAGTTGAAATAAAGTATTCCAAAACGCTTAATCCTTCTTTAAACGAAGATTTAATCGGTAATTCGATTTCCTCTCCCTGAGGATTCTGGACCAATCCCTTCATGCCCATCATTTGAATCGGCTGCGCCCACGATCCTCGTGAACCGGAATCGATTATTTGATAAATCGAGTTGTTTTTCGGCAGGGCATTCGCGATAAGCTTCGCAATTTCTTCTTTTGCCTTTCCCCACACGCTTATCGTTCGCCAACGGCGCTCTGCCTCTGTAAGTAATCCTTGATTAAATTGCTCCCGCACAAGCTCGACTTCCTTTTCTGCGGCACGCAAAATATTCGGCTTATTCGTCGGAGGAACAAGATCAGACATCGCCCATGTAATACCGGATCGAGTTGACATTTCAAAACCTAAAAGCTTAATCCTATCTAATACATCTCTCGCTGCCTCAAGGCCATATACTTCAAGAACTTTTTCTATAAGCCGCGCGAGTTTTTTCTTATTCATCGTATCATTGATAAATTCGGAAACTCCGGTAAGCGCATGATTAAAAATTAATCTTCCAACCGTAGTTTCCCGCCAAAGGCGAGTCGAGGCTGGGCCAGAGACGGCTGCGGCGCCAAATTTGATCGGCTCATGTAATCCGATCGCTCCAAACTCAAGAGCCAAGCTCGCTTCTTCGAAACTCAAAATTGATTTCATCTCCTTCCCGGCAAGAGTAGAATCCATGCGAGTGAGGTAATAAATTCCAAGCACCATGTCTTGGGTTGGCGTCGTGATAAGTTCTCCAGTCGCCGGCTTCAAAAGATTCCCTCCCGCAGACATAACAGCCCTTACTTCTTTTTGAGCTTCGGAACCAAGCGGCAAATGAACCGCCATTTGGTCTCCATCGAAATCAGCATTGAACGCAACGCACACGAGCGGCGGAATCTGCAACGCAAGACCTTCGATAAGTATCGGTTTGAACGCCTGGATACTCAAACGGTGAAGCGTCGGCGCGCGGTTCAAGAGCACTTTTCTGTCTTTGATAATATCCTCAAGTATTGCCCATACTTCGTCGCTTCCTTCCTCAATAAATCTGTTTGCGCTCCGGATGTTATGCGCAAGGCCTTTCTTCATGACTTCGCTGATTATAAACGGACGAAAAAGCTCCAACGCCATTATCTTCGGAAGACCGCACTCGTCTAATTTCAGTTTCGGCCCAACGACTATCACGGAACGGCCGGAGTAATCAACGCGTTTGCCCAGCAAATTCTGCCTAAACCTGCCCTGTTTGCCTTTAAGCATGTCCGCGAGGGAACGGAGTGGGCGGCGGCGCGCGGAAAGCTGTTGCGAGCCAAAGCGCGCAGAATTATCTATAAGCGCATCAACTGCCTCCTGAAGCATCCTCTTCTCGTTTCGGATAATCACATCCGGCGCTTTTATATCCAAAAGTTTCTTCAAACGATTATTGCGATTGATGACGCGGCGATACAGATCGTTTAAATCCGAGGTGGCGTAGCGGCCTCCATCTAGCACAACCATAGGCCGGAGATCGGGCGGCAAAACTGGAAGAACATTTAACACCATCCACTCCGGACGGGAGTTGTTCTTAATCATCGATCGCATCATCTTAAGACGCCTCAAGAGTTTGGCCTGCGCAAGATTTTCCTTAGTATTTTCAAGCTGCCGCTCGATCTTCTGCGCTTCTTTCTTCAAATCCATTTTCTCTAAAATGCTTCGAACTGCCTCCGCGCCGCTTGAAGCGCGGAATACAGATCCAAATCTCTTTGAGAGATTAAGGTATTCTGTCTCTCCTAAAACTTGACCAACCTGAAGATTTTCGAGATAATCCTCCGCGGTATCAGCAACTTTCATTAGGTCCTTCTTTTTTTTCTTATCCTCGGATTCGCTCTTTAGTTTACCTCGGAGTTCCCGCCCGATATCCGCAAGTGCTTTCTTCTTTTCGTCTTCGTTAACTTCTGTGACGATATAAGCGGAATAATAGATTACCAACTCAAGTTTTCCGGTTGGAACATCGAGCATCAAACTCAGTCGAGATGGAACGCTTCTCAGGAACCATATATGACTTACAGGAGCAGCAAGCGAAATATGCCCAAGCCGTTCGCGTCGAACAACGGCCCTCGTCACTTCAACGCCACACTTGTCGCACACAACTCCCTTATATCTGATCCTGCGATATTTTCCGCAATAGCATTCATAATCTTTCGTCGGCCCGAAAATCCTCTCCGAGAAAAGACCGTCTTTTTCTGGGCGCTGCGTCCGATAATTGATAGTTTCGGGTTTTATAACTTCTCCATGCGACCATCTTAGTATTTCTTCCGGCGAAGCAATGTTAATTTTGAGCGCGTTAAAATCGTCTCGCCTGTCAGATTCGGAATTATAAAGAGGCCTAATATCAAACGACATCGCCTTGAGTTCGTTCATAAGCACGCTGAAAGAGGCGGGCAAGTTAGCTTCTTTTATTTCTTCGCCGCGAATGATTGATTCGTAGGCGGCAGCGCGCCCAAGCACATCATCAGACTTGATGGTAAGCATTTCCTGGAGCGTGTGCCTAGCTCCATATCCTTCAAGCGCCCAAACCTCCATTTCTCCGAAGCGCTGGCCGCCAAACTGCGCTTTGCCGCCCAAAGGCTGCTGAGTGATAAGTGAGTACGGCCCGATCGATCGCATATGCACCTTGTCCTCAACAAGATGATTCAACTTCATAATATACACTTGTCCGACAGTAATTCGGTTATCAAACGCCTCGCCGGTTCGCCCGTCAAACAGCTGTACCTTGCCGTCTTCCGGCAGCCCCGCCCTCTTGAGCTCTTCCCGTATTTCCTGCTCGGTTATTGAATCAAGTCCTGGAGTAACCGCGCGATATCCCAACTTCGAAGCAGCCCAGCCAAGATGCGTTTCCAATATTTGCCCGAGATTCATACGAGACGCAACGCCCAACGGGTTTAAAATAATATCCACAGGGGTTCCGTCCGCAAGATACGGCATATCTTGCGTCGAACTCACTTGAGAAATGACTCCTTTGTTGCCGTGCCGCCCCGCAAGCTTGTCGCCTGCCTGTACCTTCCGTAGCTCCGCAACCTCAACCTGTATGCGCCTGATAATTCCCGGTTCAAGCTTGTCTCCTTTCTCGCGATCAAAAACTTTCACATTTATCACGCGGCCATGCCTTCCGTGCGGCAGGGTAAGCGACGTGTCTTTCACGTCTCGCGCTTTTTCTCCGAAAATGGCTCTAAGCAACCGCTCTTCCGACGTCAGTTCGGCTTCCCCTTTTGGAGAAATTTTGCCGACTAAAATATCGCCGGCTTTTATTTCGGCTCCGATACGAATAATTCCCTCTTCGTCCAGATTCTTCAATTTTTCCTCTGAAACATTCGGAATGTCGGGAGTTGTAACTTCCGGACCAAGCTTTGTATCGCGCACATCGCAATAAAAATCTTCGATGTGAATCGAAGTGAATAAATCATCTCGAACAACACGTTCGGATATAATGATCGCGTCTTCGAAGTTAGCGCCTTGCCACGACATAAATGCAACAAGAAGATTTTGCCCAAGCGCCAACACTCCGTTTTCTATCGATGGGCCGTCAACAAGCACAGACCCTTTTTTCACAGTCTGGCCCATGGTCACTAATGGCCGCTGGGAAATGCACGTGAACTGGTTTGATCGCTTGAATTTTTCTAAGGGATAATTCTTTATCGTGTCGTTTGAATATTTTACTTTTACATGATCCGCGTCCACTTCAATAACTTCCCCATTGGCTTCTGCTTGAATCACATACCCGGAATCAATCGCCACCCTATCCTCTTCTCCCGTTGAAACATACGGCGCTTGAGGCTTGATCGAAACAACGGCTTGCCGCTGCATGTTTGAACCCATTAGCGCGCGGTTTGCATCGTCGTGCTGCAAAAACGGTATAAGCGAAGTCGCCACGCTGATAAATTGATGCGGCGCGACATCGATGAATTCGACTTCGTTTCGCAAACATGTTTCGGGAACGCCTTTAACGCGCGCCTCAACGACCTCATCAAGTATGTTCCCATTTTCATCTTTCCTGACACCGCCATGCGTGATTTTATATTTCTCTTCCTCAAGAGCATCAAACC
>JBBTYG010000109.1:0-8422 GCA_038061855.1 Patescibacteria group bacterium
GTTTATAGCTTGTCGAGTTATCCACAGCCAACGAATTTGCAATAGTGTATACTTATGGGCAGAAGGAACGAGAAAGAACGAGTTAGCAGTTTGAGACTTTATGCTTGAAATTTAAAGAGTTTATAGCTTGTCGAGTTATCCACAGCCAACGAATTTGCAATAGTGTATACTTATGGGCAGAAGGAACGAGAAAGAACGAGTTAGCAGTTTGAGACTTTATGCTTGAAATTTAAAGAGTTTATAGCTTGTCGAGTTATCCACAGCCAACGAATTTGCAATAGTGTATACTTAAAAACAAGAAAAACAATGACCGGTGATAGCAAAATTATAAAAATAGTCGGTCGCTTCATACTACCAGTAATTGTGGCGACAGCTTTTGTATCTGCGCTCACTGCTATCGCAGCGGACCTTACCAGTCAGGTTATCGTAGGTAATGCGGCACCGACAGTAACAAACGTGGTTCTGAACGGGGGAACTAATATCACGCTCACCGCTAACGCGACCACGTCATATAATATCAGTTACACGGTTTCCGATAACAACGGGTGCGCAGATCTCGGGGGCGTGAGATTTAGCACGTCTACAGCGTTCAGGAACGGTTCAAGTTCCATTTGCGCCACGCCAAGCCCGACGACATCAACCATCAGTTGCTATGTTAATGTTACGCACGTTACTAGCACCTGTTCCGGCACGAGTATAAACGTCACCGACACAGTTCAAATTTACTATTTCGCTAACGCGACAGATTCAAGCTCAAGCTTCCCCAATGACCATTGGGAAGCATTTGCTTTCGTTGCCGATTTGAATGGCGGGACAAGCACCGTTGCAACTTCTTCCGCAGTTGAGGTTTTGACACTCACCGCGATCAACGTAACGACATCATCCGTCAACTACGGAACGATTACGGCGTCGTCGACAACCGGAGCAACTAATCAAACGGCCACAAGTACAAACGCTGGTAATTCCTCAACAACACTTCAGCTTAAAACTTCCGCGACTCTTACGTCGGGAGTGAATTCCATCGCCACAAGTTCGCAGCGCTACTCGACCACAACATTCACGTTCATCGGAACTAGCATCGCGCTTACAGCAAGCGATGTGACAGTCGGCGGATTCTTACTTCTCACCCCAACAAGTACGACGAATGTTTCTAAGGTAATGTTCTGGGGCTTAGAAGTTCTTGCTGGCACGCCGACTGGAACGTACACGGGCACAAATGTCTTCTCATCGCTCTTCCAGCCGTAGGGGAATGATGTGAACAAAAAAGCGTGAATTAAGAAGCATAGTTTGGATCGGTGACCCATAATTATCATTCTTAATCCATGATTCGATAATAAGAAAGAGGGCAACACGATGCCCTTTTCTTTTTTCTGGATTTGATATGATATACTGAACTTACTTTAATGAAGAACGCATATACCATTACTTTCCGCCTAGTGATTTTCTGCCTTATTGTCGTAGCTGGACTGATCGCGGTTACGCCGAGGACTCAAGCTGCGTTTGGCATTTCCCCTCCGTTTATGAACGCCGACCATCTGGTTGCCGGCGCGAAATACACTCAGACTATATATCTTGTACGAGACGACCCGGAAGCGGAAATCCCAATCAAAGCTGAACTGGACGTGCCGAACTATATTCGCTCATGGATATCGCTTGATCAGGGGTATACCTTCATCATTCCAAAAGGAGTGAGGCAGTTCCCGGTTAACGTAACCATACAAGTTCCAAAAGGCGAATCAGTCGGCTCGTATACCGGACGTTTAAGCTTCACGACTGCTCCGGCGTCTCAGGGGCAAGTTACCATCGCTCTTGGCGCGCAGGTCGCGATCAATCTTATTATCGGGAATGACACCTATCGAAAATTCAGCGTACCGCTTGTGAGGCCTCTAGACATTGAAGAAGGATGGAATCCGCGCGTGTATGTCAAATTCAACAACGAAGGAAATATTCCGGAAAGTTTCACCGGTGGAACGTTCGAGCTCTTGAATCAATACGGCGGTATAAGATTGGCGTACGCGGAAAAGCGACGAGATTTTCCGGAAGTTCCTCCTTTTACAATCAAGGAGTTTACAGTAGAATTTCCGATTGATTTCCACTTAGGCATCGGACAATATTGGGCAGTGGTCAATTTTTATCAAGGAGAGAAGGTTGTGGCGAACCAGAAGACGGTGTTCAACGTATTAAAATCCGGCTCGCTCTCTAGTCCACTCCAAAAAGTTTTGAACTCGATGCGGGACTCATGGGTATATTATGCTCTCGGGCTATTGATAATTGGTATTTTCGTGACATTGCGGAAGCGCCGGAGATCCGGAAAATAATCACTTGCAGTATTTCGAATAATGATATGGAAGTCCGTTTACATAATTTTTCTCGTTGCTTCGATCACTATCATTTTCTGCGTTTTTGCCTACGCAGTTAATCTGTCAACTAGCGTTGTTACTACAGAAGCCAGCGTAACTCTCACGCAAAGCGATTATAGGTGGTATGAGAATGCAGATGCTTTGACTCCGACAAACGCATTGAGTTCAGAAAATTCACCGACATCAACTCCCGCAATCGGATCAGCCCGGCGGCTTAGGATAAGTATTGCGGATGCCGGCGTGGCTCTTTCGGCGGGCGCAACGTTCAAGCTTCAATACGCGAATTCGACATCCGGCGCGTGGACAGACGTCGGCACATCCACGGCCGCGTGGGTATTTTTTGACAATTCGTCCGTCGCTGACGGCCAGATTATAGTGACTACGGTTTTAAGCGGTTCTGATGTCGGCGAAAGCTACGGCGAGTCCAATCCAACGGCGGCGACGCCGAACACGATATTGCAAAGCCAGGAAGGAGAGTGGGACTGGGTTTTGTATAACAACTCTGCTTCGACGGCAAGCAACTGGTTTTTCAGAATGATATATTCTTCATCTACCGTCCTTGACGCATACAGTAATTTCCCAAAACTCTCCGCGGTTTCCGAAACGCCTTCGGGTGGCGGAGTCCCGCCGATAGTTGGCGTAGGCGGAGGGCCCCCGCCAGGAACTACGCTTCCCCCATATAAGCTTCCGATCCCTCCTCCGCTCGTACCGCCGTCATACCAATGCATCGATTTTAACGGCGATTACCGGGTTGACATCGTGGATCTTTCCATTCTTCTCTATTACTACAACGGGCCCCCGGAGGTGGAATGCTACGATTTGAACAACAACGGATTGGTGGACTTCCCGGATGTTTCGATTTTGATGTATTACTGGACAGCATAGGGATAGAAAGTAGAAGCTAGAAATTAGAAAATAGAATCAACAACGATGAGCATGCAATTAAAAAACGCAATAAACGGTTTGTGTTCAACCTTCTATTTTCTATTTTCTAGATCCTGCCTTTTATTTGGAATCATTCTACTTTCTACTTTCTATTTTCTATTTTCTATGTCGGCCTCCGCCGCTTCGCCTTCACTTTATTTCTCGCCATCCGCAAAGGATGTACGCGTTGGCGATTCGATCGATGTCAAAGTTCTTATTGATTCAGACCAACCTTTAAACGCTTACGCGGTGGCGTTTGCGTATTCTTCCGACTTGCTGGAACTCGTAGGTTTTGACAATAGCCGTTCAATCATGGACGTGTGGCAGAAACAGCCCGCGGTCAATAAAGGGGTGGTTACGCTTAACGGAGGAAGCATCAAGCCGTTTTTTGGCACAGATGGCGAACTTCTCACGTTGCGACTTAGTGTGATTAAGGAAGGCGTAGCGCGCCTTGCGTTCAATGAGAGCGCGGCATACCTGGCGAATGGGAAAGGAACAAAAGTAATTCCAGTGAAAAGGGATATAGCTCTTGCCATCAGTAAGGCGCCTGTTTCTGATAATGATGCGATAAAGCCGATGCCGGCGCCGAGTGAGATAGACGATACACCTCCAGCAATCTCATTCCTCTCTTTAATTGATAATCCATTCAATGAAGGGCAGAAACTGCTTGCATTTCAGATTTCCGACACTGGTTCCGGAATCATGACGACAACAGTACGTTTTTTCTCGCTCCTGTCGTGGAGTGAGTGGTCATCCGCGCAGAACCCAACCGCGATTCCCAGGTCAGCGTGGATCGTCAAATTCAGGGCCAGCGACAGTAGCGGCAATATTATTGAGAGAACAATGTATAATTGGCAAGGTCTGCTAAGTCTGCCGTTCTTTGCGATCGTCGGGATTGTTATCGGACTTCTGTTGTATGCAATTTATATGGTTATAAGGAAAAAGCTAAAAAATAAACATATCCATATATGATTTTTTCCTACGCATATGAAATTTGAACTGCCGAAACTTTCTTATGGATACGACGCGCTTGAGCCGTATATTGACGCGCGCACGATGGAAATACATCACGCAAAACATCATCAAGCGTACATTGACAAGTTGAACGAGGCGCTGGAAAAACACCCGGAGCTGAATGAAAGATCTATTGAGGAACTTTTGGAGCGTATAGAATCGATTCCTGAAGACATACGAACCGCAGTTAGGAATCACGGAGGCGGGCATTATAACCACTCTCATTTTTGGAGAATTATGGCGCCTCATGGCAAGGAAGGCGGGGGAGAACCGGGCGGCATGCTCTCGGAAACGATTATAGAAAAATTCGGCTCATTCGCGGATTTCAAGAAAAGTTTTAATGCCTCCGTGACTGGCGTGTTCGGCAGCGGCTGGGCATGGCTCGTCATTGACGGAAAAACCGGCGACAAGCGACAGGAAACAAGCAAAATTGAGAAAAAACTTAAGATAATTACAACGCCGAATCAGGACTGTCCGATTTCGCAAGGACTTACGCCGATTCTTGGTCTCGACATCTGGGAGCATGCATACTATCTGAAATATCAAAACAAGCGGCAGGAATATATTGCGTCTTGGTGGAATATTGTGAATTGGCCGGAAGTAGAAAGAAATTTTGAAAAATAGAGCAATGAACATGCTATAATAATCAGAATGCCTTTATCGTCGAAAGGAAATTGGCACGTTTTTTTGTTATCGTTGTTTTTTGTATCCATCGTCCTGTGGGGTTCTCCGACGCGCGCCGATGCCGCTGCCTCGCTCTATCTCGCCCCAACAAGCGGCACTTTTACGATAGGAAGCACGTTCAGCGTTTCTTTCTACTTGAATACTGGAGGGCAATTCGTAAACGCAGTTGAAACTTATCTTTCCTATCCTCCAGACAAGCTCCAGGTGATCTCTCCCACAACCGGAAAATCTTTTATACAAGTCTGGTTGACTCAACCGACATATTCAAACATTGACGGCACTCTGAAATTCCAAGGCGCGGTTCCAACGCCAGGAATCAACACGGAAGCCGGCCTCATTTCAACAATTACATTCAGGGTAAAAAACTTAGGAACCGCAGCGATCAAAATACTCGATAATTCACGAGTGCTCTTGAATGATGGGAAGGGGACAGACGTGCTCGGTCAGACTACCGGCGGGATTTATTATCTCACGCTGCCGCCTCCGGCAGGGCCAATCGTTGTTTCGCGAACTCACCCGGATCAAGGAAGATGGTACAACCAAAAAGATGTTTCCCTCGAATGGAATGCCCCGCCTGATATTCAAGGGTATAGCTATATTTTGAATTCTAGTCCGGTTGACGATCCAGACGATATTTCAGAGGGCGTAAAAACCCGCGTTGTATATAACGATCTTCCCGATGGCACATACTATTTTCATATTAAATCATTGCGATCCGGTGAGTGGGGAGGCGTAACTGACTACGCTATCCACGTAGATAAAACGCCGCCGGCTGAGTTCAAAATCTCGTTCTCGCCAGGTTTTTATACATCCAACCGCCGACCGATAGTGGATTTCACCACAACCGACGCCATGTCGGGCATTGACCACTACGAACTTAAAGTCATACCGCTTGATCCACCGCTCGCGCTTGCGGAGCAAAACGAAACCCCGTTTTTCATCGAAGCGGCGCCTCCTTATTCGCGGAGTCTTGATGTCGGGCGCTACCGGATCATCGTGCGCGCATACGATCAATCGGAAAATTACTATCAGGCAGAATCTAATCTCACAATCTCGAACCGTCTTTTTGAAATTGCGTCTAAGTATGGACTGCGCATCGGAGCTTTTACACTTTCGTGGCCAATCGCCGGAGTAGTTGCGGTCATTATGCTCATTATAATCGGGTATATTGCAAAAAAAATATGGAACCTGCATAGGAAAATCGAAAAGCATTTGGAAGAAGGCGCTTTGCGGCATCCCGCCATAGCTCCGAAACTACAAGAGCTTACAACGAAGCAAAAGGAATATAGCGGCGACAAAAGACTTCTTGTTTTATTGCTTATGGTTTCCGTTCTTGCGTTCGGGATGTTTATTTCTATTCCAGCGTTTGCAGAGGACGATGCGGATACTGCGGGTTCTTCCGTCGAGCCTCCTATAGTGACGCTTTTCCCGAAGTCGGTCTCGAACGATGAAATCGTCTACATTGGAGGGCGAGCGAGCGCTCCGGGGGCGCACGTCATTATTTATCTCCAGAACTCCGAGACGGGAAGCACGCTTAACCAAGCCGTGGCTACGGACAAAACAGGAGCGTGGTTCTATTCATTTCCGCAATTTTTAACTGTCGGAAAATATATAGTTTGGACGCAGCTTAAAGTAGGGGAAGAGTTAAGTCCGCCGAGTTCTCGTATGGATCTTGCGGTTGCGCCGACGGCAATCCAGTTCGGGAAAAACCGATTTAGCTACCAGAGCTTATATCTCGTCTTGTTTATTCTTTTTGCCGCAGTTTTCTTCGGATTGCTCGCTTTTTTCCTATATCACTCATATCATTTCAGGGCAAAAAAACGGCGGCTTATTTCCATGATCAAGGAAGCAGAGGAATCTATTCGTCGCGGTTTTTCTATATTGCATCACGATATTGAAGCGGAACTCAATGTCATTCGCAAAATAAAAATGAAAGGCGAGCTTTCTGCGGAAGAAAAATTCCGCGAGGAAAAACTCCTAAAAGATTTTAACCAAATAAGCGGTTATATCGGGAAGGAAGTTTGGAAAATCGAACGCGCAGAAGAAGAACTCTAGATTCTTTTCGCAAAGGGCGCGCAAGATGAGATATGTGGAGCGCGAATATGTCTCAAGCCAACAGGCGGGATTTTTCGTCGTCTATTATAGAGCCCTCGTATTTACAAGATCATAAGCAAATTTTTATCCACAGAAGCGTCCGCTTGACGAAGTAGCGCATGCGCAATATCATCTATAGTATCAATATGACGTTCACGCAACAAAACCTTCATATCGCCAGGATTAATACCCATTTCGCTTGGGCGGATTTTTGTATGTCTTATAGCGTCTCGCTTAAGTCAAAGCAAAACGCCATGGGGGTTATGCAGTATATGGATCATCTTAGTACCTAAGAAACGCTACAACCATATATCTAAAAACCTCCTTGGCAACAAGGAGGTTTTTAGATATCGCTGGGGAATTGACCTTTCGAATTTTCTGAAATCGAGAGGCCAGCGCCCGAGCAAAAATGCGGAAAATGCGCGGATGCTGGAATAGTTGCTCATTGTTAAAACCAAAACCACCGAACCGAACGAAAGAATCTTAGTTATGCTTACAATCACAGGCGGAATTAACCGCATCTTCGCGGTACCAAGAATCATATTCACACTCAAAGGCAATCCCGCGAGCGAAGCAGTTATTCAATCGCTTACAGCGCTCGAAGGGAACGAACCCGGAGAATTTGCGTTGAAGTCATCCGATACTCACGCGCCAAACGGCGAGACACTCTGCGCCGTCTTCGAATCCGCTCCAGACATCCGAAAAGTCTTTGAGAGCGGGATTTCTCCTTCATCGGCAGTCGTCTTGTTTGACTCTAGATTAGGGAGAGGCTTTTTTCACCCGACGACAAGGTCAAGGCACGAATCTGGAAAACTGATGCCAGAGTGGGCATGCGGAGCGCAGTGGGGCGTATTGGTTGGACAAAAAATATCCACCGGTACGTTTCAAGGACGTCGCGCCGCAACCTGCGCAAGACAAATCCGCGCCGACTTTAGGCGGAAATTTTCCGCACAGCTCCAAGGGGGCCAATATCCGTGGGGGGCTCCGCGGAAGGGAGAAAAGGTCGCTCAAGACGTCAGCTTCGACACGAATCTGCATGGATTGATTCAAGCGTTGAACAGCGGCCCAGACCTACGAAGGGCGATCGCTCATACGGGACACGAAATGGAACTCCCTCCAAACTTCCGTATTAGCTGGCTTAGGGTAGCCCCAGAGCCAATCGAATGCGACACAACGCAGCTCAACGCAATTCTCGAGGCATTTCGCCTTTTTGAAGGAGCGTGTTCTGCGCTTACTCGGGAATATGAATATGTTCGGGAATTTCTGCTTGCTGGAGTAGATTTCCCGCAAGGCACGTTGCTTGCTGAAGCATATGCGGTATCAAACACAGACTGGTTCTCCGTCCG
>JBBTYG010000110.1:0-3155 GCA_038061855.1 Patescibacteria group bacterium
ACGCGCGCCACTGTTTGATTTTCATATATAGATCCCTGGTAAATTCTTCCAATCCCAATTTTCCCTTTATAGTTGTCGTATGCGATAGAAACGATCATCATCTGAAGAGGAGCGTCGAGGTTCGCTTTCGGCGCCGGGATATGCTTTAGTATCGTTTCAAAGAGGGGCTTTATATCATTCATTTTTTCGAGTTCCGGCGCGAGTCCCGCTTTTCCGAGTTTGCCGGCTGAATAGATAATCGGGAAATTTATTTGCTCGTCATTTGCTCCAAGCTCGATAAATAATTCGATTATTTTTTCGAGGACGTGATTCACGCGCGCCGCGGGCTTGTCGATTTTGTTTATTATGACGATTATTTTGTGCCCCATCTGAAGCGCTTTTTTTAGCACGAAGCGTGTCTGCGGCATCGGTCCTTCTTGGGCGTCAACCAAAAGCAGGGCGCCATCGGCCATATTGAGCACGCGCTCGACTTCTCCGCCAAAATCGGCGTGGCCCGGAGTATCAATGATATTGATTTTTGCGTCTCCGTATTGAACTGCCAGGT
Organism: Patescibacteria group bacterium; assembly: GCA_038061855.1. Taxonomy (GTDB): domain Bacteria; phylum Patescibacteriota; class Minisyncoccia; order UBA6257; family 2-01-FULL-56-20; genus JBBTYG01. The sequence continues at coordinate 545 of JBBTYG010000110.1, forward strand.
TTTTTGCAAAAATAGTGATACCGCGCTCTTTCTCAAGTTCATTTGAATCCATAATCAATTCCTGTTGATTCAATTTTCCTAATTCCGTGTCGGATTGCTTAAGAAGCGCGTCAACGAGCGTTGTTTTTCCGTGGTCAACATGCGCAATAATAGCTATGTTTCGTATGTTTTTCATGGTTTTTTAATTAAAAAACGGGGTATAGACCCGTCGTTTGTATAGCGGTTAGTATATCAGTATCTTGCGGAATTTCAAGTCGCTGTGCTATAATTAAACTCTCACCCTCCATGAAAAACGGCACACAATACCTAGTCGGAGCAGTTATTCTCGTCGCGTTTTCAGTGGTGTCTCTCGTGGCGGCGTTTCAATACTACCAGAGCCAAAATGCAGTGCAGCTTATGAGCAGTTCGGCTGAATCCGGTTGCACCGACAGCGATTACGGCAGGAATCATTTCACCTACGGCAGTGTTACCTCCGGCGGTTCAACCTACAACGACTCTTGCTACACCCCTACCGCGCTCTATGAAAACTACTGCAAGGACGGCTACCGTAAAGATGAATATGTCACTTGTCCGAATGGTTGCTCCGCCGGCGCTTGCGCAGGTTCGTGTTATGTTGGTCTTTCGCTTAAAGAGTCCAAGTCCGGCGATTTGTCAGTTGTTTTCTCAGCAGTTGAATCCGTGACTACCGCGGACGACGCCTCCGCTCTCGTAAAAAAGTATTCTGCCGAAAACCCCTCGCCGTTTTATGTTTCCGTACTTGACGGCGCCAAGAATCCATTAGGCAAATATAAACTCTGGAGCGGCCGCGCTTTCACGGCCCAAAGTTTCAACGACCCGCCCAAGGGTGACATTAATAATATACTCGACTCAGTTTCTAATGTTTTCTTTCCTCTGAATCGGCTGGCGCGTTATGCGGGCTTGGCGCTTGGCGGTTCGGGAACTCTTGCAGGTACAATCCCGTTCGACCAGAATCGTTTTGTCTGTTCTGTCGGCACTGATAATAAACAGTCCTATACATCATCAGGTGGTTTAGTCACAGTAAAGCTGCCTTGGACAATTTCATACACATTATCTGTCGGCAAAATCGGCACTGGCGCCGGCGTAGTAACCGGCACTGGCATAAACTGCGGCAGTGACTGCTCCGAATCCTATAATTCCGGCGCCTCGGTAGCGCTAACCGCCGCCGCCGCGTCCGGCAGTTCGTTTTATGGCTGGAGCGGAGCTTGTTCTGGTACAGGTGTTTGCGCTGTCACTATGAGCGACACCAAGAATGTCAGTTCAACTTTCATCAAAGTCAAATAAGGAATTTTAGAAAATCGTTATATTCGTTATAAGCGGCGATGGTGTATAATGTGATCTATGGTCATTTATTTTGGCGCGGATCACAGGGGGTTTGAACTCAAAAATCACCTCCAGGAATATTTGAGGAATCAAGGATATCAAACGGCTGATATGGGGGCGACACGGCTTGACGCGGCAGACGATTATCCCACGTATGCTTCCGCGGTGGCGAAGAAAATCAGCCTCGATCCGGAGCAAAGCCGCGGGGTTTTGGTTTGCGGGTCTGGATCTGGCGTGGATATAGTGGCGAATAAGTTTCCAAGCGTACGTTCCGTGCTCGCCATTTCACCGGACCAAGTATATGCCGCGCGGAAAGACGACAACGTGAATGTTTTGAGCCTTGCCGCGGATTTTACGGATGCCGCGACCGCGGAAAAAATTCTACAGGTTTTCATGGCGACGGTGTTTTCCGGCGAAGCGCGCTATAGGAGAAGATTAGAACAGATATCGAAAATAGAAAGTGAAAACTGAAAGTTTAAAGCTGAAAGCTGGGCAGTTTAATTTTTCCAAAGATTTGAAAAACTTTTCAATTTTAACTTTTAAGTTTTAAATTCATGAATGTCATTCCTGCCTTCAATTGTCTCGACGAGGAATCTTTAAGCCAATGGATCGCGCGAGCTGGGGAGTTTTTGCCTCCAGGCCATTGGGTTCATCTCGATATTTCGGACGGGGAATTTACGCCGTCATTAACGTGGAATAATCCAGCGCGGTGGCAAGAACTTGCCGGACAATATGGCTGGAATCTTGAAGTGCACTTGATGGTTGAGAGTCCAGAGAATGTGGTACGGGCATGGTTTGAAACGGGGGCGATGCGGGCGATTTTGCATGTAGAAACCATTACACCGGAATCGCTCGAAGCAATTCTTCGAATCAGCGAACAATACAAAACAGACGTGGCGCTTTCATTGGGTCTTGAGACGCCAATTGAGGTCCTGCGGCCATATATCCGCGCGGTTAGGTATTTTCAGGTTATGGCAATTATTCCAGGGCCGTCCGGACAGAAATTCTCCCCGCTTGCGCTGGAAAAGATTAAACTTTTGCGGGCTTTGCGTTCGAATGCTAAAATTGAGGTTGACGGTGGCATCAATGCGTTGACGGCGGCGCAGTGCAAAGAAGCCGGAGCGGATTTCGTTGTCGCCGCATCATATATTTTCTGGGGGAGTGATGCGAAGGGGGCGTACAAAGAACTAGCTCAAATCTGAAAACTTAAAGCTTAAAAGTGCGAGAAATAAATCTTTAATCAAATAGGAAAGTTAATTCTTAACCACTA
>JBBTYG010000110.1:3165-5263 GCA_038061855.1 Patescibacteria group bacterium
AGAGATTACCGACAAAAAAATATTGGCGCTTGAAGAAATGGCGAATACGCTTCGCCAAGATGTGATTCGCATGGTCTCCGACGCGGGGTCGGGGCACGTTGGCGGATCGCTTGGCATGGCAGACGTTTTCGCCGCGATGTATTTCCATATTTTGAATCATGATCCTAAGAATCCGTATTGGGAACACCGCGACCGACTCGTGCTTTCAAACGGGCATATCTGCCCAGTGCTTTATGCCGCGCTTGCGCATGCGGGATATTTCCCGGTTGAGGAATTAAATACGCTTCGCAAGCTTGGGACTCGTTTACAGGGACATCCGCATCGGAAAGCGCTTCCGGGTATCGAAACAACATCTGGTCCCTTAGGTTCTGGAATCTCGCAAGCGATAGGTTTTGCCCTCGCGGCGAGACTTGATAGAGATCCTTCGACGAGCTCAGGACGCGGTGGCGCATACCGAACATATTGCATTACTTCGGACGGCGAGCATCAGGAAGGAAATACGTGGGAGGCGATTATGTTCGCGGGTAAAAACCGACTAAGCAATATGACGGTTATCGTCGATCGCAATAATATCCAAATAGACGGGGACACGGAAGATATTATGCCGCTTGAGCCGTTTCGGGCTAAGTATGAATCGTTCAACTGGCATGTCATAGAGATCAACGGGCATGATTTATACCAAATCATTTCCGCCGCCGCCGAGGCGCGGGCGATTCATGAAAAACCCACCGCGATTATTGCACACACTATTCCGGGGAAGGGGGTGAGTTTTATGGAAAACGATTACACGTGGCATAGCAAGCCGTTCAAGCCCGGAGAGGCGGCTGCGGCGATTTCGGAGCTAAAGGAATACGGGAGGAAACTCAAAGCTTAAAACTCAAAGGTCAAAATTTATCAATTTCCCATTTTTAGTTTTTCATTTAAACTTAATAGTATATGTTGAACTTTCTTAAAAAGAATCCTAATGAGAATATTTCCCGCGTAAATCCTGGGTTTGAGGAAACAGAGCGTAGAACACCAAAGGCGGGCATAATTCTTTTAATAGTCATGTTTATCGCCGGCATATCTTTTGGCTGGCGTGCGCTTGATGACTTAGGCCGCGTGCCAAAACATCCAGAGGTTCTTTCTTCGTGTAGCTATGGTTTTCAATCAGCATATGTGTCTGGCAGCTTGGTTGAACCAGCAGAGCCAATAGAGCTCTATCGTGAATACTCGGCAAAGCCGTATTATTACGATTCCGTCGATAGATATTCAAAATGCCAGTTTAGCGAGCTTGAGAAAAAATACAGCATTCCTTCGCTTTTTGACGAGAGGAATCCAATTCAAAAAGAGCTAACTGAAATTTCCAAGCAGATTTCAAGTGTGGAAAATTCGATACAGCAGGTACGTCAACAGATCAATAGATTGACAGGGGAATACGGAGTTGGTCTTCAGGAAGCGCAAGGTGGCGTTCCAGCACCTGTATTTCCGACAGATCAATCGCAGCAGTCGCTCAAGGCCTTGCAGACGCAAGAACGGCAGCTTCTCGCGCAGAAATCCGACCTCGAAGCTCAATCCACTTCTCTCAAGGCAAGTCTTAAGATTGTTGATGACAAAATTCGCGAGGCATACAAGCCGGTTTTTAAAGACCAAAATGTTCTCCTTCGCTGGTATGATTTTTGGGTGTTTCTTCTCCAGCTTGCGTTCGTGCTCCCTTTTTTCTGGATTGTGTTTAGGGCTTATATTCACCTTCACCGAAAGAACAGTCCATATACCGTCATATTTACAGCTATGCTCGCTGTTGCATCGGCGTTACTCCTGCGCGTAGTCCTTTTCTGGTTCTGGGATTTGTTTTTGGAGGAGGTTTTGCGGACAATTTGGCGCTGGATTCAGAATTTTCGTATTCTCCGTAGCATCGTATTCTATGGCGGCATGTTGCTTTCGTTCGCGATTTTCGGAGGCGGCGTCTATTACCTGCAAAAAAGGATTTTTGATCCGCGGCGCGTTGCGATTCGTCGGTTCCGCGCGAAGCAGTGTCCGCAATGCCAGACAAGTCTGGATATTTCCGGCATGTATTGTCCTAACTGCGGATATCATTTGCGCGAGAAATGCGCCGCAT
>JBBTYG010000111.1:0-4605 GCA_038061855.1 Patescibacteria group bacterium
CTTTTATGTCTACCCAGTTATAGCCTGAGTTGTAATATTTTTCGGCAATTTGCCTGCATACCGGCTGAATTGCCGACACTCCCTGTGAGCGCAACTCCGCGGCAGGATTAAGGCAATAATTGCCGCACCCCTCAAGTGTATTATCGCCGCAACTTAACTCGCCCTTCGCCAAAGTTTCTCGAAGCTCTGCGGTCTTATCAATCGCGTCAACCCCCCTGCGGACCTCTACAGAAATATACCGCTCAACGCTAGGATGCCGAGCCAACTTAGCGCACGACCGAAGCATATCAACAGGCGCGGTGTCCGGATCCATATCCCGACACGCTTTTAAATCAATTCCTATTTCTACCGCCGCTTTAGCAATCTGTTTTTGCTCATTTACTTTCCGTTGCGTAAGATCGAGGCGCGTTGCCAATGCCGGATTTTTCTTCACGACGCGATTTGCCAATTCCTGTGCAACGCCAAGTATGCACTCGTCAGTAACGCAATTCTCCAACGTCTTCGCGACACTCCCCTTTATCTCCTCAAGAAGAACGTTTACTTGCGTTAACTCCTCCGGTTTATACAGATTATACTGCTTACCAATCTGCGCACAGCCATCAATATATTTTTCTATATTACAGACGACCTTCGCCTCCACAACCGTCTCAACCGGTTCCCCATATATCCTTCCCAAATCATTCAAAGCCGCACGCATTTGCTCCTCGCTTGGTCCGGATGGCAATGCCCCGTCAGTTTGAGCATGAACCGTAAAAACAAAAGACAACGACGCAAGAACAACTATTAAAAGAAACGAGAGTAGCGAACGCCTGTTATAATGCAAAAGATAAGCTTCCACGAAATTATTCTACTCGAAAGGATTTAAGACCTGTTTTGTTTTCTGGAGCGGATCGGCGACTCCCTGAAGAGGATTCACGCTTGTCTGAAACGGATTCGCCGCTTTCGCCGCATCTTGCGCAGCTTTTTGAGCTAACGCCTCTTGAGAACTCTCGAACTCGGCGAGTGCTTTCTCCCTGCCAGCAACAATGCCCGTCGCGTATCCGATATCTCTGCCGACATAATATCCAATGCCAAATGTGATGATAACGACCGCCACAATTCCAGCGACCAAACTAATTTGTTTAGAATTTTTCATTGAAATTATTTTAAAAATAACAAATGACCTTTAAAAAAAACAGATGTCCGTAACATTTTTATTCTAGCACATTAAAAACAGCATTTATTCGTTACACTGTGGATAACTATATTTCTTAAGTAAAACCTTAGAAGCTCGACATATGTGCCGCGTCGGGGATATTATATTCGTAAAGAAAAGAAAAAGTGGCCGAGGGTTTTGATGTGGCAATTTTTATGGTATACTGGCTAGGTGACCGAGTATATAAGAAAACCAAATACCAGTTGCATAGTTTGCCACAAACTAGTTTACAAAAGGAGGGTTGAAGTTGAGAGAAATAATGGGAGAGTGTTTTGCAGTATGGTTTGCTATGGCCTGGCTTGCAGAAAAGAAAACCCCTGTTTAATATGCGGAAAACTAATCTTGGCGGGCGCCAATAAGAAAACGTGCAGTAGGGCTTGTGCAAATAAACAAAGAATTGGTATCAAATATAAACTTAATAGGCCTAGGGATAAGGTTAAATCCTATCAAAGCTTAAAAATTCGTTTATTTAAACAAAGAGGCGAGAAATGCGAACATTGTGGTTACGATAAATATGAGATATTACAGATCCATCACAAAGATAGAGACAAATCAAACAATGAACTTAGTAATTTAGAACTAATATGCCCCAACTGCCATTTTGAGGAACATTATCTAGAAAAAAGTTGGCTCAAAAAGGTTAAAATGATACTTTAGTTATGGAGGGTTGCGCCGAATGGTAAGGCACCAGTCTTGAAAACTGGGGCCCCGCAAGGGGCTTAGAGGTTCGAGTCCTCTACCCTCCGCAAAAATTTCGCTCCGCTCATTTTTGCGGGAGTAGTTAGTAAGACGAGCAAGCGATCTGGACTATGAAGAAGTTAAAATCATATTTTGAGCACACAGAAAAAGCAGTCGAAGCCGACGAGCGATTTAAGTATGTGATGGCAATCGCGTTAGACCCGCGATCTGGGTATAGAGAAGGCATTATCCGTTGCATCACAAGTCGAGAAGGCAACGTTCAAATCAGGGGGTATATTGACAGGAGTGTATTGCACAAAGTTAGAAGTGATTCTCTGGAACATTTCAATATAGGTAATAGACTTAGCATCAAGAATGAATCAGAAATCATAGATCAACTCGGCGGAAAAGACTGGGATTTCATCGGCCTTGAGGATCCCGAAATTTGAGTCGACGAAAAAAACGAAAATATACACGTTTATTTTACGCTCCCATTCAAAAATAAGACTCTGCAAGGAATGATTATTGGGCTGGGGCATGCGGAGGGCAATGATTTAAACTCGCTCACGATGACTATGCCAGTACTTATCGATAAAAGCATGAAGTGCTCAGCAAAGGAGGTTTCCATCGCTCCGCTTAACAGTCAAGGATTTCGCTATAACCTTATCGAATCAAGCGATAAAATTGATGACACATATTTCTCGACTGTGCGTATAGCAAAGGCGGAAGAGATGAGTAAACCATGGCAATTCGGCGAAACGGTATTTCATCCAAATAAACACGGCATTCCCTGGATTGGTGGGCACGCTTCTCCGGGGCCGCTTTTACCAGAAACATTTATTGACGTTGGCGCTGGTAAGCGTTTGGGAATTTTAAATGGGCGCGAGGCGAATCAAAAAGAGGGAAACGGGGTCAAATACGGTATGTTCTCCGTAGGCTTATTCATTTACGATTATGAAAATGGAAAAATTGACTGGGTATCACAAGAACCATTTATTAGGGACAGCCAGGCAAAAACCATTACGTTCGCAAGCCAATTTGTTCCAACGCAAAAATACGCCGGTATACTATATGCCCACATTGACGATTCATTTGTGAGGGCGTATACAATTGATGCAGAAAAGGTAAAACTCTTGCTGCCTTAATTCAACCCGACCGAGACACCTCAAGCTACTCATTCTTAAAAAGCATCTTAAATACTTGTTTTATGCGATACCATTAATTTTGGCTCATCAACTTCTTTTCAACTGGAGTTATTCAAACGCACCAAAATTTCTACTGATATGGTTTATTACGACAGCAATCACTGGAACCCTCGCCTTTTTAGCTGGATACTTTTTCTGGAAAGAACAAGTGTCGGCTTATAATATCGTCGGTATATTTCTGATTTTTATCGGGGTTGTTTTACTAAAGATAAAGTAGGGCAAGTTACGGTCGAACGAAAAATATCCTACGCTTTTACCATTTAAATTTTAACCTTTGAGCTAAAGTAGATTCCTCACGTCTCGGAACGTCAAAAGCACCATGAGTATTATCAAAAACGCGAAGCCGATTACATTAACAATGCCCTCGATGCGCCTCGATATAGGCGACCCTTTTATTTTCTCGGCAAGAATCATAAAAAATCTTCCGCCATCAAGCGCAGGGAACGGAAACAGATTCACGACGGCGAGATTCAGAGAAATAATACTTAAGAGCTGAATAAGATATATCCAGCCGATGCGCCCTGTCTCCTGCGCCACCGAAAAAATCCCGACCGGACCGACAACGCCCTCAAGGAGCGAGCCCTGAAACAGCAAATTTTTTATGAGGTCGTAAAAAGCTATTAGAGTCATCCAGCAGATCAGGACCGAATTTTTAAGTCCGCCCCATATCGCGCCGAAAAACCCTTGCCGCTCCGTTCCAGCATCAGCGAGAAATACGCCGAGCGCGCCTTGATTCGGATTAGTCTCTGCGCGAGGAACAACGGCTATCAGCACATCCTTGCCGCCCCTCATTACCTCAAGCGTTACTGATTCCCCGCGATTCTGATTCACAAAATCAATAAAACTCTTTGAATCGGTGAAGTTTTTAACTACGTCGCCCTGAAGAATTCCTGCCTGCTCTGCTGGAGACCCCGGCTGAATCTGTGTAATAACGACTGCCTGCGGAGTGCCTATGAGAAGCACAAGCGTCAAAAGAAACCATCCGATCAAAAAATTCACGATGACACCAGCCAATATAATCAAACTTCGCACTGTCGCGGACTGAAATATGAACAGGCGTTTTTTTAGCGCGGCGTTTTCTTCGTCAGATTTCGCAATGTCATTCGATAGCGCGTCATTCTCGCCGGCAATTTTCACGAATCCTCCGAATGGTAGCCAGTTGAAGCTGTATTCGGTTTCGCCCTGAGCTTGCCGAAGGGTCTCGCCTTCTTTAACCCAGCGCATAGGCCGCCACGCAAACATCCGCGGCGGAAACCCGAAACCAAATTCATCCACTTTCAATTTAAAAAGCTTTGCAACGAAAAAATGCCCGGCTTCATGTCCTAAAATCAACACAGATAATCCAATGACTACAAAAAGAGCTATAAGCATAGTGACAATAATACACCTCGACAATAATTGTTACAACTATGTGTACCCGTACTTTTTTTCAAACACCACGCAAAAAACTTGACACAGAGGCGAATTTATGCAATGCTCTGCCCAGTTGTTTTACAACTGGGTTAGCCAACTTCCGGCCGTGGAATC
>JBBTYG010000112.1:0-8806 GCA_038061855.1 Patescibacteria group bacterium
GCGTTTGGCTTATAAGAAGGTTGTATACTCTTTTCCTCTTCACGATTGACCCTTCTCCGTCAATAAATCCAGCAACATAGTCCCATGTCATTGTTTTATTTTACCACGGCACGTGGTTAGTGCAATTGCTGATATACGCATCCGGCCACTATCATCTCGGAAAACTTAAAAATGTAGAAACGTATAGTTGGGTAGCCTTGAAAGGCTAGCAGAGAGATTATAATAATAGTATTTGTGGTGCGTCAGTTATTGACCCTATGGCGCGCTTCGATTAAAATAGTAGAGGATTTTTAAGAAACTTAATTTTATAAATTTAATATGTCCAACTTCTTCAAAAATTTTTTGTGGGCGATTGCGACCTTAATGGCCATCTCGTTTGTATTTTCTCTTTTTATCGAACAACAAAAAGAGCCGGTGAAGTTTAGCTTGAGCCAGCTTGCGGCGAAGATAAACGCGAGCGAGGTCGTTTCGATCGGCGTGAACGGAGATGGCCTCGAAATCAAACTTAAGGACGGCACGAGTGCGACATCCAAGAAGGAAACGGAGGCGGGGCTGACCGAGACTCTTAAAAATGTAGGCGTCTCACCTTTCTCGCTCGAAGGCGTCGAGATTACCATTAAAAGCCCTGCTGCGTGGGAATTGTGGGCTGGAATTCTGATACCGACTCTTCTTCCGCTCATCATAATCGGGTTTATGTTCTTCGTAATGTTCAAACAAGCAAAAGGAGGCGTTAACCAGGCTTTTAATTTCGGCCGCTCCAACCTGAAGCTTTCAACGTTTAAAGACAAGGTTATGTTCAAGGATGTTGCCGGGCTTAAGGAGGCGAAGGAAGAGCTTTTTGAGGTAGTGGATTTTCTGAAAAATCCGAAAAAATTTCTGGATTTAGGCGCTCGAATACCAAGGGGGATTTTGCTTATGGGGCCGCCTGGGACAGGAAAAACTTTAATAGCAAGAGCCGTCGCCGGCGAAAGCGATGTCCCATTTTTCTTTATTTCCGCATCGGAATTCGTGGAAATGTTTGTTGGTGTCGGAGCGAGCCGCACTCGCGACGCTTTCATGACGGCAAAAAAAGCGGCGCCAGCGATTTTGTTCATTGACGAGATAGATGCCGTTGGCCGCCAGCGAGGCGCAGGCATGGGCGGAGGAAACGACGAGCGCGAACAGACGTTGAACCAAATTTTAGTCGAACTTGATGGCTTTGACCGCGAGACTCGCGTGATTGTTCTTGCGGCGACAAATCGTCCGGACATTTTGGATCCGGCTCTTCTTCGACCGGGACGTTTTGACCGGAGAGTTATTCTTGACCTTCCTGATTTAAATGACCGTGAAGCCATGCTAAAAATTCATAGCCAAACAAAGATAATGGCAAAAGGGATTGATTTGCGAAAAGTTGCTACACGTACGCCCGGGTTTTCCGGCGCGGATCTCGCGAATCTTATGAACGAAAGCGCGATACTTGCGGCGCGCCGCGGCCAAAAGACGATTGGGCAAAACGATCTTTTTGAGTCAGTTGAAAAAGTTATGCTAGGGCCGGAGCGGAAGAGCCGTGTGATTTCTAAGAATGAAAAAGAGATTACCGCGTATCATGAAGGCGGGCATGCCTTAGTGGCTGCCGCGCTCCCGGGCGCAGACCCCGTGCATAAGGTTTCTATTGTGAGCCGTGGATTTGCCGGCGGGTACACCATGAAACTCCCAATCGAGGATCGTCACCTGCGAACAAGGTCCCAGTTTTTGACGGATTTAGCGTCGCTTCTTGGCGGATTTGTCGCGGAGAAACTTACATTCGGCGATGTTTCAACCGGCGCGTCGAGCGATCTGAAGCAAGCCTCCGAGCTAGCTCGAAAGCTTGTCACGAAATATGGGATGAGCTCGCTCGGTCCGGTTACATTCGGAAATACCGAAGAGATGGTGTTTTTGGGTCGAGAAATGACGACGGAGAAAAATTATTCTGAGAAAATCGCGGCGGCGATAGACAAGGAAGTGCATGCGTTTATCGATAATGCATATAAAACCGCGCAGAAAGTTTTAACTGGCCAAAAAAGTGTTTTGAAAAAAATCGCACAGACACTCATAGAGAAGGAAACACTTGAACAGGAAGAATTCTACGCGATTTTGAAACAGGCGAATTTCAAGCCGATGGGGGCGTAGGGCTTGGATCAAGGGTCACTGGTCAAGAATCATGGGGGTTAAGAAAAAAATCTCTGCGGGAGCAAGATCTTCCTATGTGGCAAACCGGCGATAATTTGTGTGGTTGCCGAAAAGTCGGGCGCATTAGTAATTTTTTATTCCCTTCTCTTTCCGTGAAACGCTTTATGAATTTCTCGCAGTTCTTTGTTGGTGAGGTGGGTGTATATTTGCGTGGTTGAAACGTTTGCGTGGCCTAAGAGAACTTGGACGGATCGAAGATCGGCGCCGTTTATTAAGAGATCTGTGGCAAAACTGTGGCGGAGCTGGTGTGCGTGAATTTTTTTCGGTATGCCTGCTTCTGTGGCGCGGCGTTCCACCATGCGTTGCACCGAGCGAGGAGTGATTTTTCCTATTGCCTTGCCAGATTTATCAACGCTTATAAAAAGCGCTTCGTCTGCATCGCTGCGCCTATCAAAATATTTTTTGATCGCGGTTTTAGCGCTAGGGGAGAGGAATACGACGCGGATTTTGCCTCCTTTTCCCTGGACAGAAAGCTCGCCGCGCTCTAGATCAATATATCGTTTCAGGTTGCAGAGCTCCGAAAGGCGGAGGCCTGTGGAGAAAAAGAGTTCGAGGATCGCTTTATCTCTGAGGTCGCGGAGACTACTTCCTTTTGGAGATTCGAGGAGGCGGGCTAGATCATCGTATTCCAAAACTTCAATCTGCCGCTCTGGGATTTTCGGAAGTTCAATTTTTTCCACTGAGAGAGCCTCGATATCGCGTTTTGAGAGGTATTTTAAGAAATTACGTAGAGCGATGATGTAGTAGCTTTGGGTGACTTTTTTGATATTGCGTCGCGCAAGTCCCAGCCTGAAATCGCGGACAACGCTTTCGGTGATGTCTTTTGGCGCGCGAATTTCGCTAAACTCGATGAATTCCTTCAGGTAATGTTCGTAATTCTCGCGTGTTTTTGTCGTCCGATTTTTTTCGATTTCGAGATAAGCGAGATAATCGTTGAGGAGTTTTTGGATATTTTCCATCAACCTCATTATATTTCATCCGTCGTAAAAGGAAGATATTGACATAAATATCATAATATGCTATCGTTTCCTTGATGGAAAGTGTGGACTACGCCCAGTCTTATTCCAACACTCCCCCGGAGGGAAAGGAGATGAGCCGGGCCGAGGCGGCAAGGAAATGGGCTGCGTACCTCAAAAAATTTGAGGCGTTGAGGAAACGCATCAAAGTCGAGGTGTACTAAAAACGAACCCGCAGCGGACGAGAGAAACTCTCCTTCGCCGGCGGGTTTCTCTTTTTTGTGTTCGTGCGTTTATATAGAAATTAAATTTATCCTTGCGTTTTTTTCGGTTTTAAATTATGATACTTCCAATGCTAACCAAGAGAGTAAAAACGAAGATCGTTGCGGAACATCAAGTGAGCGAAAAAGACACCGGCTCTGCCCATGTGCAGATTGCACTTATTAGCCGGCAAATTGATGAGCTCGCCGCGCATCTCAAGAAGAATCCAAAAGACCATCATTCCAGGCGCGGACTTTTACAAATGGTAAGTCATCGGAGGAAGCTTCTCGCGTACTTAAAAAAGAAAAAACCGTCGCAGTACGAGAAGTTAATTAAGAAATTAGATTTGAAGAAATAAATGAGGCGTAGTGAGAGTTTTGCGAACCAACGAGTAGGTATTTTTGTAGATGCTCAAAATCTGTACCACTCAGCTAAGAATTTATACCGCGGGCGCGTTAACTACGCCGAGCTTATTCAGCATCTTGTTGCGGGGCGGCAGCTGATACGCGCAATGGCGTACGTTGTGAAAAGCGAGGGCGTAGAACCGTCGAAGGGAAGCACTTTGCGCCGAGAGCGTCGGACACGCGATGAGGGGATCGATGATTTTGAAGGGCCGATCGATCGCACCGACCGCGGACTTTCATCCGAAGCTTCATTTTTTGAAGCGCTTACGAAAGCAGGGCTTGAATTACGCATGAAAGACTTGCAGATTTTCGGCGATGGTCTCAAAAAAGCCGACTGGGATGTCGGTATGGCGGTTGATGCGATTCGCATGTCGTCGTTTCTCGACGTGGTGATTATTGTGACTGGAGATGGAGATTTCATCCCGCTCGTCGATTATCTCAAGTGGGGCGCTGGGCGGCTTGTCGAAGTTGCCGCATTCAAACGGAGCGCGTCCGCAAAGATTCAAGAGGCGGCGGATCGATTTATAAACATAGAAGAAATTCCGAGAGCGATTATTAAAAGATAGAGATTAGGGATTAGCCACTAGAGGGTATAGGGTTTAGGAAAATAAATTCAGAAACCCACCTATTGTCTAACCCATGACCCCTGACCACTATTTACATGGCATTCAAAAAAAAACAATTTTCAATCGAGGTAGGCGGAAAAACTCTTACGTTCGAGGTGTCCGATTTAGCCGGGCAGGCGAACTCGGCAGTGCTCACGCGATACGGAGATACCGTTGTTCTTACAACGGTCGTGATGGCGAAAAAAGACGCCCCTTTGGATTATCTCCCTCTTAAGGTTGATTACGAAGAACGTTTTTACGCAGCCGGGAAAATTATTGGGAGCAGATTTATTCGTCGGGAAGGGCGGCCGTCTGATGAGGCGATTTTGGCTGGAAGGTTGATTGATAGGGCAATGCGCCCGCTTTTTAACGATCGCTTCCGGCGGGAAGTGCAGGTGGTGGTCACGGTACTTGAAATTGATGACGAAAACGAACCGGAGTTCGCGGGATTTATGGGCGCATCGCTTGCGCTTGGCATCTCCGACGTGCCGTGGGGCGGACCTGTTGCCGGCGTCGGTATCGCGGAGATAGATGGAAAATTCGTGATAAACCCGACAAACTCTGAAGTAAGAAATAAGCATACATTCGACGCATTTGTCGCTGGCGTTACCGATCGCATTAATATGATTGAGCTAGCTGGTGACGATGCGAGTGAAAAGCGCATCATCGAAGGATTTGGTATGGCTCAAAAGGAAATAAACCGTCTCGTGAAATTCCAGCAGTCCGTGATTAGTGAAATCGGGAAGTCCAAAGCGAAGGTAAAGCTTTCGGAGCCTGATTCAACGCTTGTCGCTGCCGTTTCTGAATTTTTGTCAGGCAAGCTCGAATCGGCGGTGTATCACCCAATAAAACTTGAACACGCAAGCAGGCTTGGCCAGCTCAAAGACGAGATGTTCGATCATCTCAGAGAAAAACTCGAAGAGTTCGACGGGAAGGCGGCTGATTTTTTGTTTGAGGACGAGATAAATAAACTTGTTCATGAAAATATATTAGAGAAGGAGCGAAGACCAGACGGGCGGCGGCTGAATGAGCTTCGGGAGCTGAATGGCGAAGTGGCTCTTTTCCCTCGCACTCACGGGTCGGCGCTTTTTGTGCGCGGCAATACGCAGGCATTAGGCGTGACAACGCTCGCGCCAACATCTGCTGAGCAACTCATTGAGACGATGGAAACAAACGAAAAGCGGCGATTTATGCTTCACTATAATTTCCCGCATTTTTCTGTCGGAGAAGTCGGTTCTTCCCGCGGCCCAGGCCGGCGCGAGATAGGACATGGAAATCTTGCGCGAAAGGCGGTGGAGCCCCTTATTCCGCCAAAGGACCAGTTTCCCTATACAATCAGAATCGTGTCCGAAATTCTCTCATCAAACGGATCATCCTCGATGGCGACCGTGTGCGCGTCCGTCCTGTCTCTTATGGACGCAGGTGTGCCAATTAAAAAACCTGCGGCGGGGATCGCGATGGGGCTTATGATGGGTCAAGGGTCAAGGGTCAAGGGTCAAGAAGAATATAAAGTTTTAACGGACATCCAGGGGCCGGAGGATCATCATGGGGATATGGATTTAAAGGCTGCTGGCACGGATGACGGTGTAAATGCGCTCCAGATGGATGTGAAAGTAGACGGGATTACTCTTCAGATGCTGGAGCATGCGCTTTCTCAAGCGAAAGACGCGCGCCTTGAAATTTTGAAGTTTATGAAAACACTTCTTCCGTCGCCGCGCCCGAAAATTTCCTCATTCGCGCCAAAGATCAGGACGCTCAAGATCAACCCGGAGAAAATCGGCGCGCTTATCGGTCCTGGCGGTAAAGTGATCAATGGGCTTATCGCTAAATATGTTTTGACCAGCATTGACGTTGAAGAAAATGGTGACGTGTTTATTTTTGGAGATAAGGAAGAAACTGTCGAAGCCGCGATGGCAGAGATTTTGGCAATCACTAAAGAATTTAAAGTGGGGGAGATAGTAGAAGGAACTGTTGTGCGGATTCTCGACTTCGGCGCGATTGTGGACTTGGGTGGCGGCAAGGACGGCATGGTGCATGTTTCCGAACTAAAAGAAGGTTTCGTTAAGCAAGTATCAGAGGTGTTGAAAGAAGGAGATTTTGTAAAAGCGAAAATTATCCGCGCCGACGCAGACGGGCGGATTGGTCTTTCTATAAAGCAGCTGAAGTGATTCGCAAGATCCTTTCGAGAGAAACGGCGGTTCTCTAGCTCCAGCGGCTAGAGCCCGCCTGCACTCTCCCCAGCCGTAGCTCCGACAGAAGTCGGAGCACCAAGCTACGGCTGGGTCCGAGAGCTTCTCTTGAAAGGATCTTGCTCATTGAGTATTTTTTATGCCAATCGTATATTTTCTAAAAGCCTCCACTTATGGTTAGCGCACAGGAAGGCGGTTTTTGGCGAGAGGAGGAAGGGGTGTGTTAAAATAATAGTCCAATGGATATTTCTCAAGGAGATGATGCCGGACTCAATGTCCCTCCGGCGCCGCCGGAAGTTAGAGTGCGAACATTTCAGTCGGATCTTCTGTCTATGAAAGAGAGCGGAAGCGGTTTGCCGCAGTTCCAAAAAGTTATAGCCCCACGGCTTCCCATTGGAGACGATAAGAACAGCGTCATTCCTTTGGTTGTTTCTCAAAAAGCAATGCCATTTCTAATCGCGGTTGTTTTGATTGCGCTCGCGATCATCGGCTATCTTGTCTACGCCATATTTTTTGGAGGGGCGCGGCAAAATGAGACTTCTCAAGCGCCGGCGCAGATTGAAAACGGCGGACAGATCGTGGAGCAGTCTCCCGTGCAATCCATATCATTTACACATCTGGCGCCTTTCAAAAAACCCGTTGATCAAAAAATCCCGCTTGTTTTGAGCCAAGCCGTTTCGAGCGCTTCCGATTTACAAACATATTCACAGCGCTTCGAGAGCGCGTTAAGCAAAGCCACCTTGACGGCAAAATTCGTTGAAATGGAAGCACGTGGCGATGGCGAGAAAAGTATGGGGCTTACGGATGTCTTTTCCGCCGCTGGTACGCTTGTGCTTGATGAAGAGTTTTTCACGAAGCATTTCGACTCTGATATAACTATTTTCGCGTATCGCGAAGGGGGAGATTTTTGGCCTGGATATGTTCTTGCTCTCAACTCTGATGAAAACTGGCTGTTCCTTAAGTCCGAGATTGAAAAACTCGAAGTATCCCAGAATGTCATGAATTTTTTTCTAAATCCTCCAGAGGAAAGAGGAGCGTTTAATGATGGCGAGATAAGCGGGCAGCCTGTGCGAATCGCGAATTTTTCTTCCGGTTTGCAATTTGTCTACGGCTGGGCGAGGGGGTATTTAATTTTAAGCACATCACGCGCAGGATTTTCGGAAGCGGTGGGGAGATTGTAGTAGCTAGGGGTATAGCCACTAGCCAATTATAGTAAGAACTTATCAGAGCCTACTCTTCTTCGGATTCCGCGCCGGATTTTGTTGCAACTTCAGGATTCTTGATCGCATCTAGCACTTTCTTTTTTATCTCGCCAAGCAGTTTTTTATCTTCTTTGAGCTTTTCGCGGACATTATCGAAACCCGCGCCGAGTTTTTCGCCTTCAAACGAATAGCTTGCGCCGGATTTTGAAACGACGCCGTATTTTATGGCAGTGTTCAAGACATCTGCTTCGTATGAAATTCCCTCGCCGAACATAATGTCGAACTCGGCTACTTTAAACGGCGGCGCTACTTTATTCTTGACCACTTTCGCTTTCACGCGGTTACCTATTACGTGTTCTCCTTTCTTTACTTGCGCGATGCGCCGCACGTCGATGCGCACCGAAGCGGCGAAGGGGAGCGCGCGTCCGCCCGGAGTCGTCTCCGGGTTCCCAAACATTATTCCTATTTTCATCCTGATCTGGTTTATGAAAATAATCAGGGTTTGCGTGTTATTCGCGAGCGCGGTGAGTTTCCGGAGCGCTTGGCCCATCATGCGCGCCTGGCGCCCTACGTGCTGGTCGCCCATTTCACCTTCGAGTTCCGCGCGAGGGGTAAGCGCCGCAACGGAGTCCACAACAACAACCGATATGATTCCGGAGCGCACCAGGCTGTCCAATATATTTAAAGCGTCTTCACCGCTGTCAGGCTGGGAAATAAGAAGATCGTTGATTTTAACGCCGAGTTTCGCGGCATACTCGGGGTCCATCGCGTGCTCCGCGTCAATATACGCCGCTTTTCCACCCTGCCTTTGAGCTTGCGCGACAACATTCATAGCTAGCGTGCTTTTTCCTGAACTTTCTGGCCCGTAAATTTCCACGACGCGTCCGCGCGGAAGGCCTCCAACTCCGAGCGCCAAGTCCAACGAGAAAGAACCAGTTGGAATCACCGAAACGTCAACCTTCCTCGCCTCGCCGAGCTTCA
>JBBTYG010000113.1:0-6494 GCA_038061855.1 Patescibacteria group bacterium
ATTTTCGCTCAATTTTCAATTAGTATTTAGCAATATTGATGGTGGCGAAAGCTGGGAGATCGTCTAGCGGTAGGACCCCGCTCTCTGAAAGCGGTAACCTTGGTTCGAATCCAAGTCTCCCAGCAGTCTAGTTTAGTATCGGACGACCTAAAGCCGTCACTAAACAGATTCTCCGTCCCACCCACGTCATACCGGCTGAGCGCCGTATTCAAGAAAGAAAAACCGCTGATTCATTCAGCGGTTTTTCTTTTGTTAATCCTCCCTAATTAACGATTGCCCTGATAACTTTTAAAATCCTTTGGTGAGTATTCTCGGACATTCCCATTATCATCTACGGAGAATATGTATAAACATAGATGCCTAGCAGCTTGCCAAGGAATTCTCCGTAACGCCTTTTTTGCGCTTTCTTCGGGTAATCCCAAACCGTATTTATAAGCATGACGAGCAACGACTTTCATTCTCGTCATAAGCTGGCCAAGGGCAAACAGAAATGTGGTATCCGCTATGGCCCTGGCTGACTTCGCGTAAGATTTCCCCTTGCACTCAATATAGAACCTCCTTGCCTTGTTCTTGTTGCGTGAGTCGGTAACTACAATATCACATCCGTGTTCATGCAGACCTTTTGTCTTGATATTGTAGTCCCACCCTTTCTTGGCAAGATGTTTAAGAATGGACCTCTCTATAAATTTTTCAGTAATCTGTTTTTCCATAAATTTATTACCGCCAAATCAGCAAAATTATTGCGAGCGAGACAAGGGTAAAAATCATATATACGATCAAGGGGATGGCTCCCCTAATAGATGGATTTCTGGCTATTTTCATCTTGTCGGCAGTTTCTTTACCCATACTTTTTTCAGCAACTTCATAAATCTTCTTAAAACTATCGCCAGCCGCCTTACTTGTTTCGTAAAACAAGCCCCACAAGCTGCCGGGAATCATAATAAGTAAAATCGTAAGCAATACACGGACATAATTATCGAGCGTGATTAGTTTATCGTTAAAGGTGGCGATAATTAAAAGTGTGGCAGCTAGTGCACTGACGGATGAAAGCGTTTCAAAGCGTGTTCGTATTGCCCAATTTGCTAATTCAATATGATTTTTTATCTCTTCCCAACCAAACCACGCCTTACCAGCTTTCTCTAGTTTATTTTTAAAATCATCAAAGTTAATGCTTTCGCCGAGCATTTTTGGATCAAGCTGCGACAACAGCTTAGCTAAATCCTCTTCGTTAAAATTTGGTTTTGATCGTCCATGGAATTTAAGTGGATGGCACAAAATCCCTATATAACGAAACTGCTTGGTTATAGATTAAATCTAAAATACTCTCACTCTCTTCGGGCGGGAATTCATTTCTGACAAGCAACAAACGTGCGTTCGCGCGGATTCTTGCCTTTATAACCTCGCTGTTGGTCCAGTCCACGGCTAAGTCCCGCTTAATCATTTTTACTAATTCTTTTACCAGATCCTTAAGTCCCTCATCTTTAAGCACAACTTTTTTACCAGCAGATAGGGCATCATAAAAAGCGGCCTCCTCTTCACTTAATCCCAACTCCGTTCCGGCCTCTCCGGCCGATTTTATCTCTTTTGCAAGCTCAATCAGTCGCTCGATCACTTTCGCCGAGCTGATAATATTATTCTCGTACTCCTCAATGATGTTCTCCAGTAATTCTGCAAGTGATTTGAACCTGACGATATTCTTTCTCATCCGCCCGCGCAGCTCGTCCTCTAGCAGTTTCTTTAGCGCCTCTATTGCGACATTTTTGAACCGCAGATTTTTCAAAATGATATTCTAAAAGCTCATTAAAGAGCTCTGCTTTGAATTTTTCTTTTTCTTTAATGTCTTTCCCTATTATTACCTTTTTCATTGGAAACAATGTTTAGTTTTTATCCAACAGTGCTACTCGCTGTCTTGAGTATTCCCTAACGTTTCAGAATGACTTTGATCGAACAAGTCTGTTTATCATTGTTGAAATATTCGTAAACCTCGACTTATATGCCAATTATATCGCTTCTTGTAGAATGAGCTAGATATCCAGAATTAAGGATATTATGAGACACTCATGTTGGTGTCTCATTTGTCTCATTTGACCCCAGACCGAGACGGGTCAAATGAGCCCTTTAATCGAACCCAAAGAAGCCTTATACTGCTTGCAAGGTATCAGTACTAGACCGGAGAACACAGCCAACTTGAGCTAGCTCGAGGAGCATCATTTCATATGGATAGATCTAATATGGTTCCGGCAAGACAAGCAATGCAATATACAATAGAGCGCGCAGAAGAAGCACTCGGATGGCTAAAGGAAATAAACGCAGAATCTGAAGCGAAACACGCTGAAGGCAAAGATTTTTCTAAACTACAGAAGCGCAAACGTATTTTGACGGACACCGTTGCCATGTACGTCTCTACGCTTGTCGAAAAAGGGGGAAGCGGACATTCTTTAATTAAATCATTTCAATCTCATAATTTCACTACAAAATTTGCCTCCTTACCAGTTGTAAAAAAGTGCTGTTTGAATAGAAATAATAGGAGTGGTCATGAATCAAAGAATTACGGTAATTTTATATCTTCAGACGAAATAATTGGATCTGAATTAGAAGCTTGGCTGTCGGAAGCTCGATATTTTGTTTGCGTGGAAGGACGACCAAATTAAAATCTCAATGGTTCTCTCTTATACTCAAGAAACTAATCAGAGCTTTAAAGATAGGATAGCATGGTGGTACGCAAAGCTAAAAAATATAAGACTTAAGATATGGAAGGATCCGTGGCTTGACTTCATGTTATGTTGGATGATTTTCGACGCATATTTAACTGAGATTTCTCAATGCGAAAAAGACAGGGATAAATTAAACTATTTTTATCAGCATAATACCGAATTTAAGAAACAGATATTAAAAAACTGGCAATCATTACTGGGATATGTAACGAGTTTGAAAAGGCTCTCGCCCGTCAAAAATATGAGACCTAATTCACGTCAGACGGTTTCATTGACCAATGAAAACAATTTGGATGAGGTTTTTAATTTCATATACCAAATTAGATGTAATCTTTTCCACGGCGCGAAAAATGTAAAGAATGAGCGAGACGCTGAGTTGGTGCGCTATGGAGCAAAATTTCTTCGATGCTGCATTGATGTTTGGATGAGAGGGGAATTAAAGTAGTGAGCGCTCGAGACGCGTCGAGATGTTAAAATAAAACTAATTGAAATCGATTTACTGGGCTTGATCAGTGAAGGTTCTAGCTCGAGTCGGACAGCAGAGTTTAATACGGAAGCTACATCCCCTTGAGGACGTAGCTTCGCTTTTTGCTTTAGCCACCCGTAACGAATGAACTATTTGCAGCCACGCTTCGCATCGATAGCCGCCTGCTTCCGCCTCCGGTTCTGCTCTCGACCCAACGCCCGTTTGCTTCCTCGGTCTTTTCCGTTATTTTTCTTCGACATACTGGGTACCTTTCGATTTGTATCACGATTTTTCGCGATTGTTTTTGCAGTATTCAGATTAGCAAATTCTATTCGCGTGTCAATAAAAAAACTATGAAATAGCTTTATTGTTGCTTTGTGGTATTTTATTACTACCCTACTAAACTTGCCGTATCGAGTCTTTTGTGTTCACAAGCGAAGCAAAGCTAGAAAAAAATAGTCTGCGACTGCTTAATAAATTGATGCCAGATTGGTTTATGCAAAAATTGATCACATGAAAATCTTCGTTACCGCAAAACCAAATTCGAAAATGCCCGGCGTTGCAAAAATTGACGAGACACACTTTATCGTTGCAGTCAGAGAACCGCCGCGCGAAGGCAGAGCAAACTATGCGATCACAAAAGCGCTGGCTCAATATTTTGGCGTTCCAACGATTGGTGTTTGTTTGATATCCGGCGCCACTTCAAAGCAAAAAGTTTTTGAGATTTCCTAGCCACGCAATGTTGTATACTTAACAATATGAAACCGATTATCAAAATCGCCTTTTTGAATGCAATGCTCACGTTTCTCTATGTAGCCGTGATTGCTACGTTCATGTTCTACGCGCCTACGCTTTTCGGAAAAGAGAGGAATGACACAGTGCTCGTTCCGATTGTAATGCTTTCGCTTCTTGTATTCTCTGCGGCTCTGACCGGCGCCTTGATTTTCGGTCGTCCCGCGCTCTGGTACGTAGATGGGAAAAAGAAAGAAGCGATTTTGCTCCTCGCGTACACGCTTGGAATTTTCTTTATCATCACAATCATCGCAGTATGCGCACTCTATTTTTCAACGTAAGAAAACCGACTACGAGATGTCCTAGTAGATACGGAAGATAAAAAACCTGATATATTTGAAACGTGCAAAGAATTTTATCAATAATTGTCGTAGTCATTGTTGCTATCGGCGTATTGGCCGGTGGATTTTTTTCTTTCACGCCACCTATCGAAAAGCAAACAAATCTGCAAAATGACGAATCCCCTGCTGCCATCATCAGAAGAGAAGAAGCTATTTACTATAAAAACGTAAAAGGGTATCTGGCCGCGCCGGAAAAAATCGGAACATACCCGGGAATTATCCTAATCCATGAATGGTGGGGATTGAATGATGACATCAAAGAACTAGCAGACAGGTTTGCTAAAGAGGGATATGTGGCGCTCGCAGTCGATCTCTACGACGGGAAAAGTACGACGAACGCAACAACAGCCCGTGAATTCTCCGGCGAGGTCCGCAATAATATTGACGAAGCATTTTCAAATCTCCGAACGGCGGTGGATTTTCTCAAAGCGCGAAGTGACGTGGAAAAAGACAAACTTTCATCCGTCGGCTGGTGCTTTGGCGGCGGATGGTCTTATCAGATGGCGGCAAATGACTTAGGAGTCAAAGCATCTGTCATGTATTACGGGCAATTCGACCCGCAAGACGACTTTGAACACATGCGCGCGAGTATTCTCGGTCATTTCGGAGAAAAAGATGCTTCGATCAAAGTGGATAATGTGCGGGAATTCCAAGCGGAGCTCGCGACCGCAAACGGCTCGCACGAAGTATACATTTATCCGAATGTCGGCCATGGATTCGCTAACTCACGCAAAGGAACCAATATTGCATACAACGAGGAAGCTGCAGAATTAGCCTGGATCCGCACGCAGGAATTTTTGAAGAAGGCGCTTCAAAACTAAACCTCGAAAGAAAGTCGACATTAAAATTCAAAAACTCTCGGACGCGTAGCCCGAGAGTTTTTTGTTTCTATTTTTCCATTTCTCTCGCTGACCTCAATCGGCGATTTGCCACTGAAGTTCCTCGCCAGCGCGCCACGGCACGACGGTATCGTTTGCGCCAGAAACTACTAGCTCTGTGGGAACCTGCCACGGCTTCCTCACGAAACGAATCGTTTCTGTATTCAATAGATACCCGTAGAACTCGGCACCGAACTCGGACACAAACGGCTCAAGACGATGAAGCGCGTTGTTTTCCTCAAAGAACTGGATGATGAGCGATGGCGCGGCGATGGAATTTGCCGCACCACAGCTTACGCCCGCGCACTCCTTGTTTTTCTTGAGATGCCATGCATCGTCATTGCCGCAGAAAAAGCCCTCGTCGCCTGCGAGCACGACGGCTCTGATTGCATCCCGATCTTTTAAGTCTTTCGCGTGCGGTTTGAACCCTTCATGAACGCGCACGAGTCCGCCGCTCCGCTTGCTGTATCCCAAAACATCATCCACTGTGTTCGTAAGGTGTTGAATCGTAACGCTCGCCGCGATTGGGCGTCCTTCCGTCCTCTTCGATTTCATCCATGAGATACCGAAAGCAGAACTGATGTGCTCAACCGTGAGGCGAAGACCGGGAAATAGCTTAACGATTTCGGAAAGCTCCCAACCAAGAAATGCTTCCTCTTTGAACCGCCCCTCAACCTCAGATCGCGGCGTCTCGGCATGGAATTGCACAACCACATCCTTTTTGCCTTCGAGCGCTCCGAGCGCGGGATAGATCTTCGTGTAATCCACCACCCCGTTTTCGGAGTTTGTTGTAACGAAAAACGGGTAGACTTTGAATACCCGCACGCCAAGTTCATATGCACGAAGCACCATCTCCGAAGTTGTTTTCTCCGTAATCTGCAACACTGGTATCGGCATGAATTCCTGACCGTGAAGAATTTTCGCGGCGCGATCTTTGATTCCTAGGCAGTAGTCTATCGCTTCTTGTCCAGTAAGTTTGGGCGGCTGGGTGTTTGGTTCGGCGACGATGCGCCTGCGCCATCCGGACTGGATGAAAATTTCTACAAGGAACTCAAGAAGCGGCCCTTGCCGGAAATGCGCGTGCCAGTTGTCCCATAAGCGCGTGACGAGTTCGTTTCCGTCTGACTTGATTTTCATAATTTTATCTTTCGTTTCAGCGATGCGCTTTCAAAAAACACGCACCTCAATATTCTGTTCTCAAACTGCTCGTTACGATGGTAACGGCGCGCCGCGGCATTGTCAAAATTGTGTATAAGGCCACCCTCGATTGCACTCGGCGGGCATTTTTGCGACTGCTTGTTGT
>JBBTYG010000114.1:0-3476 GCA_038061855.1 Patescibacteria group bacterium
CGTTGGAAAGGTGAATTTACCGCCAGAGATTTTTGGCATCAAATGGAACGAGCGGCTCATTCAACAGGTTGTGGAAGCTCAACTCGCCAACAGAAGGCGTCCGTGGGCGCACGCGAAAGGACGCGGTGAGGTAAGCGGAGGCGGAAGAAAACCCTGGAGGCAGAAAGGAACTGGACGAGCTCGCCATGGATCAACCAGGTCGCCGATTTGGGTTGGCGGCGGAAAAGCGCATGGCCCGAATAAAATGCGCGACTATAGCCAGAAGGTGAATAAAAAAATGAAAAGCAAATCAATATTCACCGCGCTTTCAAAAAAATTGAAGGACAGTGAAATCAAAGTTTTTGACACACTCGCGATACAAGAACCAAAAACAAGAATATTATCCCAAAAGTTAAGACCAATACTCGGTCTTGCTAAAGCACAAAAAAGGTTTGACGTTCTTATTGTGGCAGATAAAGAAAATAAGAACGTAATGAAGGCATCAAGGAATCTTCCGAAAACAAAAGCAACGGCTCCGGAGTCTCTGAATTTGTACGACATTTTAAATTACAAAAATATTTTTATTGATCGCGATTCGATTGGAACGATTGGCAGACATTTTAGTAGTAAAATCAAAAATGAAAAATCAAAGATTAAAAATAAAGAATCACTCGCCAAGACGAATTCATAAATTTTGATAATCGACTTTAATATTTTAATCTAAATCCCATGCAAGATATTTTTTTGATAAAAAAGCCGCATCTGACAGATAAGGCAACCAGAGCCTCAAGTGAAGGGAAATATTTATTTGTGGTAAAGTCAGGGGCTTCGAAGCCTGAAATAAAAAAGGCGGTTAAGGCGATATATAAAGTTGATCCAATAGTCGTAAATACCGTCAACATTCCAGGGAAAAATAAGCGATTTCGGAATATCAAAGGCAAGCACTCGGGATATAAAAAAGCCATTGTTATGTTAAAACCAGGCCAAAAAATAGACCTTCAATAAAAACTCAAATGTCAAAGTTCAAAAATCAAAAGTTAATAGTCGCTGAGATTTTAGATTTGAGATTTTAGATTTGAATTATATGAAATCCTATCGTCCAACAACTCCATCGCGCAGAAGCCTTACGAACGTGGACTATTCAGGCTTAAGCAAGGTCAAGCGCTTTAAGCCTTTACTCGTACGGCTAAAATCACGGTCCGGGAGAAATTCCCAAGGCAGAATTACGGTTCGCCATCAGGGCGGAGGTAATAAAAAAATGTATCGTATGGTAGATTTTATGCAAAAAGAAATTAATCAACGCGCTCGGGTTGAAACGATCGAATACGATCCATATCGGACAGCATTTATTTGCCTCATCGCCTATCAAAATGGAAAAAAGAGCTACATTTTGGCTCCGCACGGAGTTGCGGTTGGAAACGAAATAATCACTTCGGACGCAGCGCCGCTTGCGCCGGGAAATCGGCTTATGCTTAAGAATATTCCAGTCGGACAACAGATTCATAATATAGAAATGCACCCCGGCAAGGGCGGTCAGCTTGCTCGTTCGGCTGGATCGTACGCGGAGGTTTTGGCAAACGCCGATGGTTTTACCGATCTTAAGCTATCTTCGAGCGAAATTCGAAGGGTTCCGTGGGAAGGTTTCGCGTCAATCGGCCAGGTGTCAAATACGGAGCATAATTTGGTTGTTATTGGCAAGGCAGGGCGATCGCGATGGCTTGGTATCAGACCAACGGTGCGTGGCAAAGCGATGAATCCGGTTGACCATCCGTACGGAGGCGGCGAAGGCAGTACGCAACGGGGAACGCGGAAGCCAAAAACGCTCTGGGGCAAGGTCACAGGAGGTCACAAAACCAGAAATAGGAAAAAACCGTCGTCAAAATTTGTAATTTCGCGAAGAAAATAATTCAATGAGAAGCAGCAAAAAGGGTCCGTTTGTCGACCAAAACATTTTAAAAAAAATCGCGAGGGTTAAGCAGGGAGACGGCACGATTATTAAAACATGGTCCAGGTCTTCCGAAATTTCGCCAGAAATGGTTGGATATGTGTTCGGCGTGCATAACGGAAAAGATTTTATAGAAGTTCGGGTGACGGAGGAAATGGTTGGACACCGCTTGGGCGAATTCTCGCTCACTAGAAAATTTGTAAAACACGGCGGAAAAATGCAAAAAGAGATAGAACTTAAGGCAGTGACGGCCGCAACGCCAACTGCGCCAGCAAAATAATTTACCGAAATGACAAGACAAATTGCAAAACTTAATTATCTGCGCATAACTCCGCGAAAAGTGCGAAGCGTTGCGGATCTAGTGCGGGGGCTTTCGGTAAATGAGGCTGAGGCCCAGCTTATGCTTTTAAGAAATCGCGCCGCCGTGCCTTTGCGAAAACTTTTGCGCTCCGCGATTCAAAACCTTCAGAATAACAAAAAACTTGACGCGGCAAACTTTTATGTTGAGGCAATTACAGTCGATAGCGGTCCGATGCTTAAGCGCTTCTTGCCGCGCGCGCGTGGCATGGCAACCCCTATACAGAAAAAAATGAGCCACGTAACCATCGTTTTGGGAGAAAATCAAAATCTCAAACCCTCGCGTTTCAAGATTAAAATTCAGAAAAAAGAGAAACTTCCGAAAAAGGAAGCGAAAGGAAAACCGATAAAGGAAAAAATGTCGTCTGATCAAAAATCCGGAGAGAGAAAAAAACCGGGATTTTTCAGAAAAATATTTAACAGGAAAGCGATATAACAAATTAATTCTAAACTTAAAAGTGAAAGCGTAAAAGTATGAGGTAAATAAATTTTCCATTTTCACATTTAAACTTTAAATTATTATTATGGGACAAAAAATTAATCCGCTATCGTTCCGACTCGGAATCATAAAGAACTGGAACTCACGATGGTTCTTAAAGGGTGAATATGCCAGATTTCTTGAAGAGGATGAAGCGATTCGAACCGTTGTAAGAGAAAGAATAGCGCAGGCAGGAATTTCTGCGATTGAGATTGAGCGGACTCAGGGAAGTCTTAGAATTTTTATCAAAGCGGCGCGTCCCGGGTTTATTATCGGCCGAGGAGGAAAGGGGATTGAAGAACTTTCAAAAGCGATAGAATTGTCGCTTAAAAAGATAAGGAAGACAAAATCTGTTCCGGTTAGCTTGAATGTGGAGGAATTGAAGCGATCAGAAATCTCTTCGACGCATGTCGCGCAGCAAATAGCGTGGGATCTTGAGAGGCGACTTCCATTTAGGAGGACGTTAAAAAAACATCTTGAGAGTATTATGCAGAATCGGGAAGTTAAGGGGGCGAAAATCTTATTTTCGGGAAGGTTGGACGGAAACGAAATTGCGCGGCGCGAATGGTTGTCGAAGGGGTCTCTCCCGCTCCAAACTCTTCGAGCGAACATTGATTATGGGCAAGCAACGGCATTCACGAGTTATGGAACTATAGGCATTAAAGTATGGATTTATAAAGGTAAAATATTTAGCAAAGGTATGGAAAATTCAAAAAT
>JBBTYG010000115.1:0-3230 GCA_038061855.1 Patescibacteria group bacterium
ACCCGTAGTGCAGTTTGAGAGAATCATGCCGTACGGTCTCTTAATCGATTTCTTCACCTTTTCGAGCTCGTTCGGCGTGAAACCCAAATCTTCAAGCTTCCATTCCTGCGTTTCCGCAAGTATCCGCAAAACGGCGTTTTCGCCATGATACGTCGGCATTATGGAAACCCTGATGTTTATATCCCCTATGCCCTCCACCTTCGTCCGAAATCTGCCGTCTTGCGGGGTAAGATGTTCATCAATGCGGAGTCCGGAAATAACCTTGATTCGGCTGATGATCTCATGATGTATGATCTTTCCTATTCCAATCTCCCCAAAAATGTCTTGGAGAATTCCGTCAACTCGGAAACGGATACGGACTTTTTCGTCTTCCGGCTGGATGTGGATATCCGACGCATGCGCGATATAAGCGTACTCAACAAACAAGTCTACGAGATCCACTAAAGATATTTTTTCTACCTGCTGAACAAGCGTTTTTTCTATGATTAACTTAAGAGCGTTAAGATCACGCATGGTACATATTATTGTATCATACCCCGGAGAAACTTGTTTCTGCGTGGTTGGCGGACATGCGCGTCACGCTCTTATTTCAGTTTCGTGGCTGAGATATCCTGGAACACGCCCACAATTTTCTTTATAAGGTCATCGAGGTCTTGTCCTTTGTCGAAAAAGCCTTGCATGCCCAATTCCTTACTGATCATTTGTTTATCGCCTGCCATTCCGGGCCATGGATCATTTACGTTCGTTAAAAAAATAATATTTACGTCTTTCGTTTTGGGATTCTCTTTTATTGAAAGCGCAGCTTCAACGCCGCTTTTCCCCGGAGGCATGCGGATATCCATAAGAATCAGGTCTGGAAGTAATTCGGACGCCTTTTGAACCACCTCCTCCGCGTTTTTTGCCAGCACAAAATCAAAGCCAGCTGCGGCGATTTTTGCCGATATTATCTCGCGGAATTCCTCAATGTCATCCGCTATGAGAATTAAAGGTTTTTCTCGCATAAATGCATTGTGTTTTCGTTTATTGTTTATATAGAGTATACCACGCCGGAATCACAACAACAAAGCAAATGCTTATTCTGCTCAAAATGTTCCATTGCCGAAAAATGTGCATTTTCTCTCTCGCTTGCTTATAATTAAACAGTTATGGGAACTGAGGTCCTAAAAATTTACATAATATTGGGAATTGTCTTGGTCGTTGTCTTGGGAGTTGGTTTTTATTATGTGTTTAACGAATCACTGCCCGATCTTCCGGTAACATCAAATGAACTTCCATCAAATCCTTTCGACCCAGGCTACAACACACCGACTGGCGCAAATAATTTCGAAAAACCGAGTGGTCTTCTTGAGGATATAGAAGAGCTCGCGCGAGCCAAAATAAAAATCACAACGTCCGGGAAAAATAGAATAATTGTGTCCTGGGAAAATCTGCCTAATGGCACAGACCGCATCGTAATTTTCAGATCAAGTAAAAGCGGCGTTTGGGTGCGGTGGAAAACAGTTGCTGTTTCGTCGAGCGCGAACGGCTCCACGGAGATTGCGCTCGGCGCCAGAGAGGACGCAACTTTATATACGTATTATGCCCAAGCGTTTTCACCGAACGGATACACCCTATGGGCATCACAAGCGACGCCGGCTGAACCACCGCTCCCTCCGCCCGGCGAGACCCCAACATCAACAACAACCTCGACAGGCCAAATCGCGCATGGAAATACGCCGCCGACCGGAAATCAAAACCAGACATCCACCACGACAACTCCTCCGCCAAGCGCGACATCAACAACTTCCACGACGACAACAAGCGGCGCGAACACGACTTCAACTCCCCCGCCAACAACTCCACCGCCTTCCGGACCACCAGTCGCTTACTACACTCCAAGCGGACAGATCGCCGGCTACTACATACCGCAACTTGATCCTTTCTATGTGACGCATATAAATGAATACATAGAAATCAGCTGGCAGAATCTTCCGCCGCCAACAACGAGTATTGTCGTTTATCGCTCACCGAGTTCGTCGGGGCCATGGAAAGAACTTCTGCGCCAGCAAAATCCGAGCACATCCACGCGCGATTTCGTCCGTCTCATTGATTACACGCTCGGCGATTCATATTACTATCGAATGGATGCTCTCTCTGGATCGCAAATTACTGCGGCATACGAGCCGATATTTCTGCCCGGGGTTACGCAGTAGAAAACTTCGAGTATCAGAATAAGAAATCCTGCGTTGTGGCACGCAGGGAGCCCCAACGCTTGAGGCGCGCCGGAACCTTTTCTTTTATGCTTTATGGGATTTTTATATATAAAATACGATTCAAAATTAACATTTTTCCTATTGCATGATATAAAATATGTGCGATTTAATTGCCGGGTCATCTAATTGGTAGAAAATATCTCTTTTTGTGGCATAATTTATATATGCCAAGCAATTGGGCAAAAGGATTTACGAAAGAAACTCATCCGTCTGTGCTAAAAATCTCAGAAACTATGCGGACGAAAAAGATTGATAACTTTGCAAAATGGCGGAAAGAGATGAAGGCGAGAGGGTTAATTCACTCTGAATACCCTGAATTTGAGAGGAGTGGAGATTTGGCGGAACTTATCGGAGTTATGCTCGGAGACGGCCATATTTGCAAATTTCCGAGAACCGAATCTTTGAGAATTGTGTCCAACGCAAAGAATTATGGCTTTATTAAAAGATACACGAAGCTTGTACAGAAAATTTTCAGCAAAATTCCCTACGTTGCCCGTAGCAACATCTCGAATGCGACTACAATAACTTTGTATCAAAAACAAATAAGTAAGCGGCTTGGCATCCCCTGTGGAGCAAGAAAAAATAGGAAAATTACTGTTCCAAATTGGATTTTGGCAAATAAGAAATATATTGTAAGATATCTCCGTGGACTTTACGAAGCTGAGGGTTCATTTTGCGTCCACAAACCAACAAGTACTTATAAACTCCTCTTTCGAAATCGGAATCTTTCAATGCTGGCGAATGTTTTCAGATTGATGAAAAAGTTTAAATTTCATCCACATCACAGTACAGATCAAATTCAGATTTCCAGAAAGCAAGAAGTTTATAAAGCAATGAAGTTACTGCGATTTAGAAGGTATTAGAATTGCCGGGTGGTGTAATGGTAGCACGTTTGGCTCTGAACCAAAAAATTGGGGTTCGAATCCCTGCCCGGCAGCCATCAATACTTTTTATCCCAAGACCGAGCCGGGTAAAAAG
>JBBTYG010000116.1:0-6363 GCA_038061855.1 Patescibacteria group bacterium
TAAAAAACCTCTAAAGGGAAGAGTTAACAAACGCCGAGGAATTAAAGAAAGCGAAGGCTCTTCAAAACAAAGTGCATTCGGCGATGGTATATCCGGCGGTGATTCTTGTTGCGATGGTAGCGGTGTCGGTATTTTTAACTTTCTTTATATTCCCGAAATTACTCCCGGTGATTAGCGGTCTCAATGTTCAACTTCCTCTGCCGACGAAGATACTCATAGGATTTTTGGACATTTCAAAGAAGTACGGCATCTGGATCGTACTTGGTATTATCGCGCTTATATCCGGGCTTAAATTTATCACGAGCAAGGTACGCAGGGTTAAATATTTTTTCGACAGATCGGTTTTTTATGTTCCAGTAATAGCGACATTTGTTGAGAGCGTCAATGTCGCAAATTTCGCGCGGATTCTCGCGCTGCTCCTTAAGAGCGGCATCACAATTGTAGATGCAATCGGAATTACCAGGGATACATTCGAAAATAGCGCATATAAATTGTCGTTTTCCGGAGCGCAGGATTTCGTCAGAAAAGGCGGACAGTTGTCCGACTTTTTGGCGACGCGGAAAGATTTCTTCCCCAAGCTGCTCACCGGCATTATTAAGATCGGAGAAAGCACGGGAAACCTCGAGGATAATCTTTTCTACCTCTCGGATTATTATACCGAAGAGCTGGATAACCGACTTCACAACATGACGACATTTTTGGAACCTCTGCTCCTTCTCATTATGGGCCTGATGGTCGGATTTCTCGCCATGGCTATTATCCTTCCCATCTATTCCATTTCAAAAGGAGTGAGGTAGAGCGTATAATTGAAGTTTGAGAATGAAACAGAGGAATGGATTTAGCCTTATAGATTTGGTTATTAGCATGGGCATAATTGTTTTGCTATTTGGCGGGATATTTCTCGTATATTCTTCAATCATTGATTCCACAAAAAACAACTCAATTCGTGCAGTGGCACTTTCGGTTTTAGGGCAACAAACAGAAGTCATACGAAACCTCCCGTTTGATCAAGTGGGAACACAAGGAGGAATTCCATCCGGTATCATTCCGCAAACGCAGATTGTCGTGGTAGGCGATCAAAGTTTTACGGTGAACACAACAATACGAAATATAGACGATCCTTTCGATGGAACGCTTGGGGGCAATCCTAATGACACTGCTCCGGCCGACTATAAACTCGTTGAGCTTTCGGCGCAGTGTATCCGCTGTCCGCGTCAGGTGTTATATGCCATAACGACCACCGTAGCGCCAAATAATCTTGAGTCTGCAAGCACAAATGGGTCGCTTTTTATTGATGTTCTCGATGCCAACGGAATGACTGTTTCAAACGCGGACGTGCATGTGGTAAATGCGAGCGTCACTCCGGCAATAGATCTTACGGATACGACGAATGCAAGTGGAGTTTTGCAGCTTGTCGGCGTTCCTACGAGCACCCAATCGTATGCGATCACTGTGACGAAATCGGGCTATTCTTCAGAAAAAACTTATCCGCCGGGCAATCCGTCAAATCCGAATCCCTCGAAGCCGCACGCGACTGTTGCCGCGAGCATGGTTACGGAATTAAGTTTCGCGATTGATAAGACGAGCCAGCTTAACGTAAAAACGTCGGGCGCAAATTGTGCTCCTTCCGGCAATAAAATTTTTTCAATCAGCGGGTCAAAACTTATTGGAACGAGCCCTGATATTCTCAAATATTCTACGAGTTCAGCGACTGACGAGAACGGACTCAAAATTTTTACCGGCATCGAATGGGATACCTACGCGTTTACGCTCGGTAGCGCTTCGTCGGATCTTGTAGGCGCTATCCCGCTTGGCCCCATAGCCGTGAATCCTAGTTCGACATATGACATGAGGCTTATAACAAAACCTGCTAATCCGCTATCCCTTCTCGTTGCCATAAAGGATGCCACAACTGGAACCGGCATATCGAGCGGCACCGTAAACCTTTCTAAAAGCGGATTTTCAAAAACGGTGATTGCCGGGCGCGGCACATGGACGGATAGCGATTGGTCAGGCGGGCAGTATGCTGACCAAGATGGTGGAGTAGAAACAGAATCCCCAGTCGGTTCACTCAAGCTGAAGCTCACAGACGGTTTTTACAGCACCACGACGGTTTCATGGCTTGCGTCGCAGAGTATTGATGTCGGTTCAAGCACAGCGATGTACTATGTGTTGAGCTGGAACCCAGTTTCTCAACCGGCGCAAACGGGAACAGGAAGCGTCCGGTTTCATATTGCGTCTAATAATGATCAAGCAACATGGAATTTTGTCGGCCCGGACGGAACGGCAAATACGTATTATTCTACCTCCGGCGAGACGGTAAACGCGACGCACGCGAACAACCGCTATCTTCGCTACAAAGTTTTTTTGAAAACCCTAGACGAGAATTATACTCCAGAGATTGAAGATGTAAGCGTGGATTTCACTTCAGTCTGCGTACCGCTCGCTCAAGCGTTTTTTTCAGGTTTGAATCCGGGAACATACACGATTGAC
This sequence comes from Patescibacteria group bacterium, assembly GCA_038061855.1. Classification (GTDB taxonomy): domain Bacteria; phylum Patescibacteriota; class Minisyncoccia; order UBA6257; family 2-01-FULL-56-20; genus JBBTYG01. The sequence goes on from JBBTYG010000116.1 coordinate 2,494, forward strand.
GTTACGGCGCCGGGATATCAAGAATCAACAAGTTCTGTTTCGGTAACAGCAAACTGGCAGCAAGCAATCGTATTGCTATCGCCGTAAATTTTTATCGCATGCGCATACAACACTTATATAGCTTTACGGAACGGACACGCTTCGCATTAATGAGAAATGGCTTCTCTTTGCTCGAAATCATTTTTGCGCTTGCCATTTTTGCAAGCATCTCGCTGGTTGTGATGAATTTCAAGAATAACCTGTCTGTCGTAGAAAATCTTGTGAGCCAAGAATTGCAATCTCAGCAAGATGTGGCGCAGGCATTTCAGATACTTTCAACCGATATTCGGTCTGCGGGACCGTCGAGCATCGGAGCATATCCAATTGCGGACGCAAGTACAAGTTCTTTTTTGTTCTACAGCGATGCGGATAGGGACGGAGTGTTTGAGCGAGTAAGGTATTTCTTAGCAACTAGCACTATTCAGCGGGGGATTATAAAGCCGACAGGGAATCCGCTTGTATACGCGTCGAGCACCGAAACCATAACCACTTCAGTAGAAAATGTCATAGTTGGCACAAGCACGCCGATTTTTTCCTATTACGATTCTGCATATACTGGTTCGGAATCCGCGCTTTCTTCGCCTGTGGATTTGGCTAAAATTAAAGCAGTGAAAATTTCTGTCTATGTTGACGTAAAGCCGGGTACCGCGCCGCGATCCCTCTTTTTTACCCAAACCATTACGATACGAAATTTAAAAGGAACATAATGAAATGACTTTCAACCAATGACTGGCAACGTGCCCCAAAAAAGTCATCAGTCAATAATTAATAGTCGCATACAGGGCCAATTCTCATTGGAAGTTCTGATTTTTTCGACGGTTGTGGTTATACTTATAAGCGGGTTTATTTTTCTCTCGCTCTCATTTACCCAATTCTCGGTGCGCGGCTTAAACAAGCAGCTTGCATTTTCAATTGCGGAAGCGGGAGTGGAATATTATCGATGGCACTTGGCGCACGCGCCGAACGATTTTCAAGATGGCACGGGACAGCCGGGACCGTATACTCATAACTACTACAATAAGAGCGGCCAGATTATTGGGCAGTTTATTTTGGACATCACGCCGCCGCCCGTAGGATCGACGGTTGTCACGGTGCAAAGCACAGGCAGGGTTATTACCGACAGCTCTATCCAAAAAATTATCAAGGTAAAATTTGGAAATCCGTCACTCGTGCGATATGCAATAGTCTCAAATGACGCTATCCTTTTCAATACAAGCACATTTGTGTATGGGCAAACTCATTCAAACGGAGGAGTTCATTTCGACGGTATTGCCTATAATGTCGTCTACAGCGCTCAGCCGCAGTATGACGATCTTGAACACGGAGGGGGAAATGAATTCGGAGTTCATACACACGTTTCTCCAATAGATCCGCTTCCGCCGGCCTCCGTTCCTTCGAGGCCGGATGTATTTACCGTCGGCAGACAATTTCCAGTGCCGGCGATTGATTTCAGTAGCATATCATCTAATCTCTCGCAAATTAAAAACAGCGCGCAATCGGGAGGATTATATTTCGGGAGTTCTAGCGCGCTTGGATATCACGCCGTCTTAAAAACAAATGACACACTTGACCTGTACCGAGTTACAAGTCTTACGCCAAAACCGCCCGGCTGTAACAATACAAAAAACCAGGACGGCTGGGGGACATGGAGCATTAAAAACGAAACATTGATCGGAAATTATTCTTTTCCAGCAAACGGTTTTCTTTTCACCGAAGACGATTTATGGATTAGCGGACAGATTCAAACAGCCAGACTCACTATTGGGTCTGGCCAATTTCCGGAAAATTCACAAACAGACAGGAATATTATTATAAACAGTAGCACGCTGTATACTTACTACGACGGGCAAGACGTATTGGGTTTGATCGCACAGAAAAATATCAATTTCGGCCTTGTAAGCGAGGACAACCTTCGGATCGATGCCGCCATGGTCACGAAAAACGGCAGGATAGGAAGATATTATTACCGGCCTCCGACATCGCAAGGCCAAGGCGGGCAAAATTGCCAGCAGTATAACATTCGATCGGTGATTACGACATACGGAATACTTGCCTCAAATCGGCAATTCCAATTTGCGTATGAGGATGGAACGGGATTTCAAACGAAAAATTTGATTTACGACGCAAATCTTCTATACGGACCCCCGCCAGGATTTCCTTCAACGGGGAGCCAATACGTGCAGGTGTCATGGACGGAGATGCAATAGATTAGCTTAAAACTAAAAATTTAAAGCTCAAAACCATGGAAAAGTCGAAAACTAAAAATTTGAAAGGGTATTCGCTTATCGAACTTACGATTGCGATTTCCATTTTCGTTGTTGTCGCAGGAATTGCCCTCGTCTCAATTAATCCAGTTGGCCAGTTCGCGAAAGCGAGAAATTCACAGCGAGAACTCCATCTCGAAGCGCTTATGAATGCGGTCCGGCAGAACATTGCCGATTCTCAAACAGGGAGTTTTACATGCGCTACAGGTTCGATCCCGACGACGACAAAAAGAATGGCGATCGGAGCGAATAATTATAACATCGCCGATTGCCTTGTTCCGATATACCTCGCAACGCTACCGTTCGACCCCGCTACATCAAGCGCGCACTATGCTTCAAATGCAGATTACGACACTGGTTATTTAATTGTGCGGAACGCGTCCTCGGGCGCCATCACGCTTTCCGCCCCAGCGGCAGAACTCAAGAAAACCATTTCGGTTACAAGATAGGGAATTACTGAATTAACGAACTAACGTATTAGCGAACTAGATTTTTAATAAGTTAATCCTTTTTAGTAAATCAATTTTAATTCATATTTTCTCAGTCAGATTTTCTATTAAAGCTATCTCAAGAGGCACCATGGCAAACGGACTGTAGCGCATCTCGGAATAGGCGTGGATGAGCGATTGAATGAGGACTATGGTCTTCTCGGGATTCTGTAGGGCGGCAAGCTTTTTTAGTTTCTTGAGTTCGTCCGCCGTAAGTTCGCCGTGAAACGTCTTTTCGAGTTCGGGGCTGTACCAAAGAGACACAGCTTTGCGCAGATAATGAATCATGTCGCGCGTTAGCTGATTAAGGTTGTGCCCCTCGTCGTTTAATTCCGCGATGTACCGCAATGATTCGCTTAATTTTTTCGCAACAATCAGCTCGGCAAGCTCTTCGACTTTTCTGGTCCCGACGCGGCCGGTGATCCGCTCAACTGTTGCGACGTCTATTTTTTCTTCGAGCGAGGCGATTTGATCGAGAAGCGACTCCGCGTCGCGCAAGCTTCCCTCGGCGGCTGTGGCGATGAGCTCAAGCGCCGCGTCGTCAGCTTTTATTTTTTCTTTCTTAATAATTGAGGTGAGTTTCTCAATAATTTTTATTTTCGGCAATTTTTTGAAAAGGAAGCGCTGGGTTCGAGAGATGATTGTCGCTGGAATTTTTTCATACTCGGTTGTGGCGAGGATAAGCACGGCGTGCGCAGGCGGCTCTTCGAGAGTTTTGAGAAGCGCGTTCCAGGCGGGAGTCGTGAGCATGTGCGCCTCGTCAATGATATACACTTTGTATTCTCCCGATGCGGGCGATGTGCGTATGCCTTCCTTAAGATTCCGGATTTCATCAATGCCGCGGTTTGAAGCGGCATCGATCTCTACGACGTCAAAAGAATTTTGCAGATCAATTCCGGTGCAGTGCGCGCACGCGTTGCACGGCTCGCCGAACTCGTGAAACTTTTTGTCATCGCGCCGTTTTTCGCAATTCAAAAGTTTCGCGATAAGCCTCGCAGTCGTTGTCTTTCCGGTTCCACGCGGACCGTAAAACAAATACGCGTGGCCGAACCGGTTCATTTTGGCAGCATTTTTCAAAA
>JBBTYG010000116.1:6373-11014 GCA_038061855.1 Patescibacteria group bacterium
ATAAGCGTGTTGGTCTCCTGTCCCAAAAGCTCGTCAAACGTTTTTGGGCGGTATTTTCTGTAGAGCGCGAGGGGCATGTTTATAGGTTAAAAGTTAAAGCTCAGAAGTAAAAGAGTGATATAAATTGCATTTGTATTATAGTAGACAATCAAGAGCGCGGCGATATTGACAAAATTTTCATTCCATCGCATAAGGTAGCTAGCAGATGCGGGAGCCAGTTTCTGGTTTCCCAAGGCATCAACAACTTGAAAAATTAATCAGTGTGATATGAAAAACATCTTAAAGTCTGGCCTCTTCTCCATCGGGATAATCACGGCGGCGTTTGTACTTATTCCGGCTGGTGCATTCTTGGTATTAGTAGCATTAGAGCGTCCAGAAACAGAACCTCAAGCCAAGGTATCCGTCCATTTCGGTTCCGACTGGGTTATTGATAACGGGACGGTATTTCGCAACGAAAACCTCGAGATCGTCTCAGTCGGATACTGCTCCAGTGATACGCGGTTGGTCGTGACTGCCAGGTGGAAAAGCGATACAAACACAGCGCAGACATTCTTTGTTGAAGTGGATGACAACCGTAAGGGGATTATCTGGGTCGGTATCCCAGATTCCGAACTTCGCGCCAAAGTCGCAAAAGTTCAGGATGTCGCGAAAAGATGAAGTGGCAACAAATTTCCCCGCCCCAGGGCAACCTCGGGCGGGGATTTTATTTGCGGCGGGCGTTGTTTTCTTCTATGCCCAGTAGGAAAAAAAAGATATCTTTGCGCAATTTTGTTTTTTGTTCCTACGGGGTATACTTTCCATATCAAATTTAAATAAGATGAAATTTTTAGCCGGCATCGCCATTTTAATATTTTTCGCCGCCGGACTTTTTGTGTTGCTGCCCGGAAAAACAATACTCATACAAGCTCCGGCGATTGCAGACGGCGAGGAAGCGAACTTACCGCCGGCTCAAAACCCGATTGCATCGATTCCGACTTCTTCAGCGACTCCTTCGGTTGTCCCGTCCGGGGTCATTAAAACTTCTTCCGGTGATATCATAAACCAGATCCCCATGGCGAATCCGCCCGCGGTCGTAAAAGGGATTTATCTTACTGCCTGGTCAGCAGGTTCCGTCTCGCGTTTGAATTCCCTGATCGCTCTCATAAAACGTACGGAACTTAATGCCGTCGTAATTGATGTAAAAGATTATTCTGGATATCTCTCATACGTCGTCTCTTCCACGCTCACCCGGGATTCAGGAGCCTTCCGCGAGATAAGGATTCCCCACCCGAATGCCGTTATTAAGCGCCTACATGACGAAAGAATTTACGTGATTGCCAGAATTACCGCGTTCCAGGACCCGATTCTTGCGAAAGCTCATCCGGAGTGGGCTCTTAAAGATAAGAAAACCGGAGAAATATGGAAAGATAAAAGCGGCCTTGAATGGATGGATCCTGCAGCGGAGCCAGTATGGAAATACATATCTTCTATCGCGAAAGACGGAATTGATCGGGGATTCGACGAAATAAATTTTGATTACGTGCGTTTCGCTTCGGACGGAGACTTGTCGAATATAGAATTCCCGTTTTGGGATGGAAAAACGCCGAGGCGCAAAATTATCGAAAACTTTTTCAATTTTCTGCGGAGCGATCTAGGCGACGCAAAACTGTCCGCCGATCTTTTTGGACTTACGGCGGTGAATCTCGATGACATGGGAATCGGGCAAATTCTTGAAGATGCGTACGAAAATTTCGATTATGTTTCACCGATGATTTACCCGTCGCATTTTGCAGCCGGATTTCTTGGATATCAAAATCCGGCGAAAAATCCTTACGAAATTATAAAGTATTCGATGGATCATGCGATTGAACGGCTCACTATGCTTACTACAACTACGATCGAAACGATTGGCACGTCTACTGTCAAAAAAACGATTACGCGTGGTAGAACTCCTGGCGAACAATTCCGGGCAAAACTTCGTCCGTGGCTTCAAGATTTCGACCTTGGCGCAAAATATGACTCGGTAATGGTGAAAAACCAGATTAATGCGGTATATGACTCAGGTGGTAGTTCAACGGAAAAATTCGCCGGCTGGCTTTTATGGAACCCTGCGAACGTTTATACTGAAGCAGCACTCGAAAAAGAATGAATTAATTTTCAGGTAGCAATTTTCAATTCCAAAATTTAGTTGATTTTCTAGATTGAAAATTGAAAATTAGATAATTGTAAATTGTACAAAATGTCCTACGAACTAAAACTCCCTCAATTTACCGGACCTCTTCCAAAACTCTTAGAGCTTATTGAAGAGCGGAAAATGGAAGTAACAAACATAAGTCTGGCGCAAGTTACGGACGATTTTCTGAAATACTTGAAGACTCTGACGGAAGAACGCGCGGATTTGCGTCTTATCGCGGATTTCATTTCAGTCGCGAGCCGGCTCATATTCATAAAATCGAAATTTCTTCTGCCGGAATTGGATCTTACTCCAGAAGAAGAAGGCGCGGCGAAGGATTTGGAACTTCGACTGAGGCTTTACCAGCAATTAAAGCCTATTATTGCGGGAATGCTGCGCCTGTGGAAAACGAGCGGCGGGGAATGGAGCCGGCCGTTTCTTTTAGATAGGGGTGTTTTTTCTCTTCCGCCTGGCCAGACTGTATTTTATCCTGGACACGGCATAAGCCTTAATGATTTAACAGAATCTCTCGAAAAGATATTTGAAAGCTTCGCGGCGATTGCCCCGGAGACTGAATCCATCAAAGAAAAAATTGTTTCAATTGAGGAAAAAATTCAGGAGATTATACAGCGCTTGGAGAAAGAAGGAGGATCAACGTTTAAAAATTTATCGAGCGCCAAATCGCGCAAAGACGTAATTGTGATTTTCCTCGCCATCCTGCATCTCGCCCGTGAACAGTTGATATATATTGAGCAGACAGGGCATCTTTCTGATATAATCATCATGACAAACGAAATATAATGGAACATACACAGGACGAAAATTGCGCGTCGCTCGAAGCTTTGCTTTTTATACACGGAGAGCCGCTTTCGCTGAAGAAAATCCAGGCGATTATAGGATTTTCTTCGCTTGAAGAAACTTCCGCCGCGGTTTCGGAACTTAAGAATCGTCTTGCTTCGGCAGAGCGGGGGCTTACTCTTGTGCAAGATGACGAAAAAATTCAACTTGTCACAAAACCCGCGTTTGGCCCGATGATCAAAGGCTTCATTAAAGAAGAGCTTTCCGAAGATCTCACGCCGGCGAGCATTGAAACGCTTTCCGTAATTTCTTATTTCGGGCCGATTTCACGAAGCAGGATCGAGTATCTACGGGGAGTAAACTCAACATTCATTTTGCGGAGCCTTCTCATGCGCGGGCTTATTGAGCGAATACCGGATCCAAAAAACCAAAATGCTTTTCTATACCAGCCGAGTTTTGACATGCTTCGTCATGTGGGCTTGGAGAAAAAAGACGCGCTTCCGGACTACGCGAAATTCCAAGACCTTCTTAAAAAATTCGAAGCGGGGGATTCGCAAAACGAATCTGCGCAAGTAGCTATTCCGCAACTACAACCGACCGAAAACCAGTCCGATTCGCTAAACCCTAAACCCTAAACCACTTGCCATATGCTCATTTTTGAAACAGCGCGAATTATATTCCTTGTGACGATTTCATTTTTTACAGCGCTTGTTATTACGCCATTTTGGGTCAAATTTTTAGAAAAAGTCCAGTTTAAAAAGCAGATTCGGGAAAAGAGCGATACGCCAGTTTTCCATAAATTCCACGAACGAAAAGCTGGAACGCCTACGGCTGGCGGAGTGATTATATGGGGAACTGTGTTGATGCTCGCGCTAGTCTTCTGGCTTCTCAACGCGATTTTCGATGGTCCGTGGAAACAGCTTAATTTCATAAATCGCGCGGAAACATACCTGCCAATAGCTGCGCTTTTTATCGCGGGGCTTTTAGGTCTTCTCGACGATTGGTTCGGAGTCCGAAGGATGGGAGGTGCGTCCGGCGGGGGAATCAAGGTGCGGCACAAGCTTGTTCTCTACGCGCTCATTGCATCGGTTGGAGCTTGGTGGTTTTATTTTCGGCTTGATTGGCACGTCATCTCCATTCCGCTTTTGGGAAGTTTTGATATAGGTTTGTGGTATATCCCGATTTTCATGTTTATCATTATCGCAAGTGCTTTTTCAGCGAACGAAACCGACGGCCTTGACGGCCTCCTTGGTGGCGTGTGCCTTTTTGCCGTTTGCTCGCTCATCACAGTCGCGTTCATATTGGGGCGGTACGACCTCGCGGCTTTTGGCGCGACCATGGTCGGCGCGTTGCTCGCGTTTCTGTGGTTCAACATATATCCCGCAAAATTTTTTATGGGAGATACCGGCTCAATGTCGCTGGGTATTGTGATTGGCGTTATCTCGATGCTCACCGACACCACGTTTCTCCTCCCGTTTTTCGCGATCATCTTTGTCATCGAGTCGATGTCGGTTATTATCCAACTTGCAAGCAAAAAACTCCGCGGGAAAAAAGTTTTTCTCTCTTCGCCACTGCATCATCACTTTGAAGCTCTCGGCTGGCCAGAGTCGCAAGTAACGATGCGATTTTGGATTATTTCCGCCATTTTCTGCGCGCTCGGTCTTGTAATTTTTTTCATATCGCGATTACTT
>JBBTYG010000117.1:0-6043 GCA_038061855.1 Patescibacteria group bacterium
TTTTTTGCGTGGAGAATAGCTTCCCATTGGGCAAGATATGAAGGGCACAAACGCCTATGCTCTGTGCTTGAGCCGGAGAAAACATAGTTCGCCACAACGCCGAACGCGAGAATAAAGTCGATAACCAGAATTTTTCCCTCATAGCGCGCGACAACAAGATACGCGTTTTTCTGTTTCTCCGAGTTTTCAAAAATATGCTCATAATATTCCCTCGGATGGAGACCAAACTTGTTCCGCCTCGAAGTTTCCTCCATAAGCGCGTAGAAGTCATTAAAGTACGCGACAATGCCCGTTTCTACTATTTCAATTTTTATACCCCGTTTTTCAGCTGTTCGTAATCCATAGCGCGTTTTAGGATCCATTTCTTTTAGCAATTCGTCGTGCGATTTTGTTAGGTCAAGAACCAAATCCGTCCGGGGCTGAAAATACGCCGAGTGATATGTGTGCAAAGGAGCTTTCTTAAATTTTTTTTCGATCAATTCACGCTGGGCTGCGCTAGGAGTCGGCGTAAAATCCAGACGCACGAATACGGCATTTTCTTTTCTCGCTATTTCAGCTAATTTTTCTTTGAGCAGTTCAAGCAGCTTTTCTGAAAATTCTCCCGCAAAGTTATCGCGAACGCCAGCTTGCGTTGCCGAGCTTATCACGGGCCCGTATGGCGCATAGAGGTATTTTTTTCCGCGGAGAAGCGGGTATGTAATAAGCTGGAATAGGCACACAACGTCGGAGCCTGATGTTACAGCAAACCGTTTCACCGCCCTGCCCAAATTTTTCTGCCACTCGCCGTAAAAATAGCCTTGCGTGAAAGGCGCTTTAGGGTGCATAGACAGAAGGTCAAACGATGCTTCGGAGATAATTTCTTTGAGTTCAAGGCGTGGGAGCATTTGTGGGTTGTTTACGTTTTTTTACTTGGACTTACTTTATCAAAAATTTCTGAACGAGACCACACGCGCGACTTGCCTCGAAACCGCGCGGAGGTACAATAGAGTACATATAAATATGGACAGAAACTTAGCATTAGAATTTGTCCGCGTAACCGAGGCGGCGGCGATTGCCGCTGCGGGATGGATGGGAAAGGGAGACAAGCTCAGCGCCGATGGGGCTGCCGTTGATGAGATGCGGAATCGCCTTAATCAAATAGATTTTAGGGGCACCGTGGTCATCGGAGAGGGCAGCAAAGACGAAGCGCCGGAGTTGTATAACGGAGAAAAAGTCGGTACGGGGAAGGGTCCTCATTTTGATCTTGCCATCGACCCATTAGAGTGCACCGAGAGCGTTGCCTTCGGACGCTACAACGCATTGTCTGTCATTGCGGCTGGTGCGCACGGAAGCTTGTTGAACGCGCCGGATACTTACATGGAAAAAATCGCCGTGGGGCCGCGAGCGGGCGCGGTGATAAACCTAACCGCTCCGGTCAAAACCAATATTGCCAATGTGGCGAAGGCTTTAGGGAAAAAGAAAAACGATGTTACCGTGGTTGTTTTGGATCGAGATCGGCATCGTCTGTTAATTGATCAGATTCGCGCCACTGGAGCGCGAGTGCGTCTTATCACGGACGGCGACGTGGCCGCTGGCATTGCCCCATGCGTGCCGGAGAGCGGCCTCGATATCCTTATGGGTGTCGGCGGATCTACGGAAGCCGTGCTCGCGGCAGTTGCAATCAAAGTCTTGGGCGGGCAGCTCCTTTGCCGTTTCAAGCCTAAAGACGATCATCATGCCGCCCTGATTCGGAAGCATAATTTGGACAACAAGAAAATTTATTCGGTTGATGATTTGTGCAAAGGAGAACAATTGACGTTTACTGCAACAGGCGTGATCGACGGCCCCTTGCTCCAAGGAGTGCGTTTTTCCGACGACACTGTTTGCACGCATTCTCTTGTTGTCCGCGGTACTAGTAAAACGCTGCGATATATACAAACTCACCATCATGTGAAAAAAATTAAAAACACTAATTGAAATGATCAATCAGGCAACAATTCAAGAGTTGAAAAAAATCGCCGGACAGATGGTGGAGCAAGGGAAAGGAATACTGGCTGCTGACGAAAGTTTCGGCACCATCGAGAAGCGTTTCAATAAAATTAATCTTCCCTCAACGGAAGAAAATCGGTGCGCGTATCGGGAGATGTTGTTCGCCGCTTCAGGAATCGGTGAATATATTTCCGGCGTCATAATGTTCGATGAAACCATACGGCAATCTACTAAAAACGGCCTGAAGTTTCCATCGATCCTCGAGAAGGCAGGGATGCTTCCAGGGATTAAGGTGGATCAAGGGTTGCAAGAAATGAAAGAGTCTCAAAACGAAAAAATAACCACCGGATTGGACGGCCTAATTGGTCGGTTAAAAGAATACGCGGCTCTCGGCGCGAAATTTGCCAAGTGGCGCGCAGTTATTTCGATTGGCGAAAGGTTGCCTACCGAGTCCAATATCCGGCGCAACGCAAAAGACATGGCGGCTTATGCGATCGCGTGCCAAGAAACAGGGCTCGTTCCCATGGTTGAGCCGGAGGTTTTGATGGACGGGAGCCACACTATTGAAATGTGCGAAGAGGTAAGCGGGCGGGTATTGCGGGCTGTTTTTGATGAGCTTCAAAAATGCGGCGTGGCGTTTGAGGGCATGATTCTAAAAACAAACATGGTCATTCCCGCTAAGGATTCCGGACAAAAAACTTTGCCTCGACAGATCGCCGAAGCAACTACTCGCCTATTCAAAAAAGTTTTGCCATCTAATTTATCAGGTGTTGTTTTTCTTTCCGGCGGGCAGAGCGAAATAGAAGCAACGGAAAACTTGAATGCCATGCATTTAATAGGCGATGTGCCTTGGCAGCTGTCGTTTTCTTATGGAAGGGCTTTGCAAGACAGCGCGCTTAAGACATGGAGCGGCAAAGCGGAAAACACCACCGCAGCCCAACGCGTTTTAGTCCATCGGGCAAAAATGAACGGTTTGGCAACGCTTGGAAAGTATTCTCCGGATATAGAAAAAAATTCTACTGCGTAATCAAATTCGTTCGCCACATTTGAATTTATTACGGAAATTGGTTCCTATAAAATGAATAATGCGAAAATAGGATTTTCAGTGGGTTGTTTTCACGAGTCGGCAAATGCCCTCGAGGCTCTAAGTATCCTACGCAATTCAGGGTGTCGGGTAGTCGAGCTCAACTCCCAAATTCTAGAGCATATTGGCAATGAGAAGTATGATCAAATTATTGCTACGAATTTGGCGGGATTCGAATACGTCAGCATGCATGCTGACGTATTCGAATATGGCAAACCAGGAACAGCCGAGATTTTAAAGGAAATCGAGCATCTCAATCATATAAGGCAGTTAGATCTGGTGGTATTCCATCCGGATATTATTTTCGATTTCGGAGTTCTTGCCAATATTGATTTAAAAGTCGGGATTGAAAATATGGATCATAATAAAAAAAGCTTCCGGTCAGTCGAGGATATAAAAGATATTCTGGATAGATTTCCGAAATTCGGGTTCGTGCTCGATGTAAATCACATACTCACAAATGATCCGACTCTGAAATCTGTCTCGACCTTTTTCGACGTTCTTGGAGGAAAGATCGTTCAATACCACTTGAGTGGTTACAAAACTCTCCATGACCCACTTTTCAAAACCAAGCAAGTGGAAATTATACAAGCTATGCAAATTAAAAATTTGCCCATCATTGTTGAGAGCTTGCTTGCGCCAGAAGATATTGTTCGTGAACGAAACTATATCTTAGAAAATTTGTAACTTAAGGAACTCTGGTTTTTAACTCTGCCTATGGCATTTTTCCAACACGGAGATAACTGGCGGTTTTTTTCCAGCGCCGCCCAAAACAACTGTTTTAGTCGGGCGAGCCCCGCTCAAATTTTGTTACAAAATTTGAGCGGGTAAGGGGAATCGAACCCCTGTCATCAGCTTGGAAAGCTGAGGTAATGCCATTATACGATACCCGCGCTCAAAACAGCTTAAATCTTAAAGCTAAAATCTCAAATCTTCAAGCTGCTCACTTGATAATTTTTTCTGAATTTATTAGAGTGATAATCACATGAAATCCCGTCGCGCTAAGATTTTTATTGCTTTTATCTTGATCCTCGGAGGAGGATATACAGGCATCAGTCTCTGGAAAAACGCTTCCGGAGCAATTCCGGAAGAATTGGCTAGGGCTCGGGTTCAGGGCGCGCTAATATCGGAAAACATCGTAAATCTTTCTAGTAAATCCGCGTCTGACCTCAATGCGATAAATCAGCTTGATAAAGAAGGGAAATATACCGAAGCACTCGAACTTACGACAAATGTCATAAAACAAAGCCAGGAGATTCGTGATAAGGCCATAGCGCTTTCTGATCAGATCGGGACAATGACTAAATCGTTGTCGGGCATAAGTTCGCTTGAAGCCCGACAAGCTTTACTAGATTCAATTACAAGTCGCCTCGCTCTTGTAAGCAGGCTTATAAACTACAGCGGTTATTTGGGACAGCTTTTAGATGTGTTGAGAGATCACTTCGCCGGCGTATCTTTCAAAGAAGGAGACGTCGCTCATCTTGTAGACCAGATTAATTCAGAGGTAAGCGCAATCAACAGTTTCAATTCACAGGCAGCGCAGTCAATGGAAAAATTTGATAAGATCTTGGGGAAGTAGTCCTCTTACAATTGGGCCAGTAGTTCAGTGGTAGAACGCTGTCCTTATAAGACAGAAGTCGATGGTTCGATTCCATCCTGGCCCACATTTTATGATAGAGCCGGAAATCATTTATGAAGACGAAAATTTTTTGGCCGTGAACAAGCCGGCGGGGTTGCTCGTGCACATAGCGAACCAAAAACTGAAAACTGAAAACTTAAAACTTCAAGAGACTACGCTGGTTGATTGGCTGGTCAAGCGATACCCTGAAATACAAACCGTCGGGGACGACCCTGTTTCTCGGCCTGGCATTGTGCATCGCCTCGATAAGGAGACCTCTGGCATAATTGTTATCGCAAAAAATCAAAAATATTTTGAGCATCTGAAAGAGATTTTCAAAACGAGACAGATCAAGAAAAAATATGTCGCGCTTCTGCATGGAAGTGTTGTGCCGGAGAAGGGGACTATAGAAAAACCGATCGGCATTAAAGACGGAACAATAAAACGAAGCGTGCATTCGCAAAAAATGGTCAAAGATGCGGTTACGAAATATAAAGTAATACAGTACTTAAAACTTTCCTCCGAAGGAGGATCCTCCTTCGGAGGAAAAACCGGAAACTTAAAACTTAAAACTAAAGAGGCTTTTTCGTTGGTCGAGGTTGAGCCTTTAACTGGCCGAACACACCAAATTAGGGTGCATATGGCAAGCATCGGCCATCCAGTCGTCGGTGATGCACTATATGGTCCCAGGACTAACAAGCGCATGAAGAGAGGACTAGATGTACTCACCGCAAGCCGTTTGATGCTCCATGCGTTATCTATTGAGTTTACAAGCGATAGTGGGAAACGACTGCGGTTACAAGCCGACTACACACAAGATTATCTAGATGTGTTATCTCGCTTGGACTGAAAAGAGTGCATAAGCTGGAAAACTAAGCGACCAAACTTATACACAGTTTTACTATCCATTTGAGCGTTGCATATAGGTTATACTATACATGCCTTCAGGAAAGTATTGTTTGACCACATGATTATATTCAGGTTTTTTATAAAGTTTCTGAAGACCCAAGGCTTTCGCGGAATTCAGAATTTGGCGAAAGGTTTCATCCAAGCACCGCTTTTAAGAAGTTTGAAAAGCGGCGCTGGATTCACGCTCATAGAGCTTCTCGTAGTTATCGCGATTATTGCAGTACTTGCGGTTGCCATCGTTTTGGCCTTGAACCCTACGGAACTATTAAAACAAGCGCGGGATTCCACGCGAATTTCGGATCTCACTGTTTTAAAAAAAGCAGTTTCTTTATATTTAACCGACGTATCGTCCCCTTCGATTACGTCAAGTAGCCAGCGAATATGCTATGTGTCCGTTGTAAGCAGTAGCATGAGTACCTCTTGTAACGGACGTTAGGCGACATCGCAGACAGCGACAAGCAGTA
>JBBTYG010000118.1:0-4748 GCA_038061855.1 Patescibacteria group bacterium
CCTGGCAATTATTTCTGTCCTTTCAATCAACATTATCGGCATCGGAACTATCGGCGTCGTGAAACACGTAAAAAAATTTTTTAACTTTTCCAGCCCGATCGATTTTTTCGTCGGCATACTGGAATTAATCTCGGAATTTGTTAGAATTGTTTCGTTCTCGTTCCGGCTTTTTGGAAACATATTTGCGGGAGAAGTGTTGCTAGTTGTCGTGCAATTCCTGCTTCCCTACATCTTGCCGGTTCCGTTTCTTCTTATGGAAACGTTTGTGGGCCTTATTCAAGCATTCATCTTTTCAATGCTCACACTCGTCTTCATATCTGTAGCGACGGAGGAACACGAAGAACATAAAGGTCACTAAAATATAATTAACACCATGGATGCAGAAACAGCAAAATTAATCGGTACGGCGTTTGCAATTGGCGTCGGCGTGATTGGTCCAGCGCTTGCGGTAGGCAGAATCGGCGCATCTGCGGCAGATGCTATCGGCAGAAATCCGGAGGCGACATCCAAAATCCGCACAAATATGATTCTCGCCATCGCATTCGCAGAAGCAATGGCAATTTTCGCGTTATTGGTCGCACTCATTATCAAGTTCGTCTAGGTTATCAATTATCAGCTATAGGTTATATAGGTTATTAGTCACAAAAAATTAGTCATGCAAGAACTGATTCACACATTGGGATTAGATTGGAAACTTTTCCTCGCTCAAGCGGCCAATTTTTTTATAGTGCTTGTCGTACTACGGCTAACAATCTATAAACCGCTTCTTGGCTTTCTCGCAAAGCGAAAGGAAAAAATCGAGGAAGGCATCACAAAGTCCGAAGAAGCGGATCGGCGATTGCATGAAGCAGACGAGGTAAAAAAAATCAAAACAAAGGAAGCGGAAGGAGAAATCGTGAAAATGATGAAAAGCGCCGAATCCAGAGCGCAAGAGGAATCCCAAAAAATTATGGACGCGGCGGCGAAAAAAGAAGCGGCGGCGATGAAAGCCGCGCTTGAACGGATTGAAGCGGAAAAAGCAAACGAAAGGAAAAAACTCTACGCTGAAGCGGTTGATCTAGTTAAAAAAACTATTATGAAAACGGTCGAGATGAACCCCGCGGCAATCGATGAAAAGCTAATCGAGAAAACCTTGGAAAAACAAACGCAATCATGAAAACTATTTCGCCAGACGTATACGCAGAAGCATTTGTGAAAACACTGGCTGGAAGGCATGTGAGCGAAACAGTAATCGAACGTTTTATCGCCTCAATTCGCAAACATAACGATTGGGCTCGGAGAAATAACATAATCCGCGCATGCGAGAAAAAAATGCGGCAGAGAGACGGGAAAGAACTCATTACAATTGAATCGGCGCGAGAATTATCCCTTGCCCAACGAGAAAAACTTTCTCTTGCGTGGAAAGGAAAAAACCAAGATATCGAATATCGTATCAATCCATCGCTCATCGCCGGAGTGAAAATCGTTATTGATGAGGAAAAACAGCTTGACGGGTCGCTTAGGCGGAAATTGGATAAGATGTTTAGTGAAAAATAAAAAACTTAAAGTTTAAAGCTCTAGAATTGTTCATCGGAAAAATCAACTCAATCAATTTTAAATTTTAACCTTTAAGCTTGCTTCTATGTCCTACGAAATTATAGAAAAACTTAAAAAAGAAATTGAAGGATACCGGGATACCAGCGAATGGGAAGAAATCGGCCGCGTGATTGAAGTTGGCGATGGCGTAGCGCGTATCTCTGGCCTTCGAGGAGCGCAAGCGCAGGAGATCATTACAATAGAAACTTCCGAGAAACCGGTTTCCGCGTTAGCTCTGAATCTTGAGGAAGAAACGATTGGCGCCTTAATTCTCGGCGAAGAAAAATTTATAAAAAGCGGGAATACCGCAAAGACTACCGGCAGAGTTCTCTCGATTGAAGTCGGGGATGAGCTTTTGGGACGCGTTATAAATCCATTGGGCGAAGCTCTTGATGGCCTAGGCCAGGTTTTTCGCAAAGACGCGAAAACCGCCTATTTTCCACTTGAGAAGAAAGCGCCGTCTGTTGTAAACAGAGAGTCGGTTAATGAAGCGGTGCATACCGGAATTAAGGCGATTGATGCGATGATTCCCATTGGCCGCGGTCAGCGCGAACTTATTATCGGCGACCGACAAACTGGAAAAACGGCAATCGCGCTTGATGTAATCTTGAACCAAAAAAGTGAAACATCGCGCCGACCGATTTGCATTTATGTCGCCATCGGACAAAAAGAATCCAAAACGGCGAGACTTGTCGCGACACTCAAAGAAAAAGGCGCGCTTGAATACTCAATTATCGTAAACGCCTCGGCATCGTCCCCAGCAGCGCTTTGGTATCTCGCGCCTTATGCGGGATGCGCTATCGGAGAATATTTTATGAGCAAAGGGCAGGATGCGGTAATAATATATGACGATCTTACGAAGCACGCCCAGGCATATCGGCAAATTTCACTTCTACTCGGACGTCCGCCGGGACGGGAAGCGTTTCCTGGAGACGTGTTTTATCTTCATTCCAGGCTTCTCGAGCGTGCGGCGAAAATGGATAAAGCGAACGGCGGCGGCTCATTAACCGCGCTTCCAATTATAGAAACCCAGCTCGGGGATATTTCCGCGTATATTCCGACAAACGTCATATCAATCACGGACGGACAAATTTTTCTTGAATCAGATCTCTTCCACCAGGGAATCCGCCCAGCGATCAATGTGGGGCTTTCTGTTTCACGCGTCGGTTCTTCAGCTCAAACAAAAGCAATGAAAAAGGTGGCGGGCAAACTCCGCCTAGAACTCGCCCAGTTCAGAGAGCTCCAAGCATTTGTTCAATTTGCTTCGGACGTAGATGAAGCGACGCGCGAAAAAATAACGCGCGGCGGAATATTAACGGAAATTTTGAAACAGGACGACCTTCAACCGCTTCCATTCGAGAAGCAGGTTGTCGTTATATACGCGGCTCTGAACGGCTACTTCAACAAAACTCCGCGAGAAACGATAAAAACCCGCGGCACAGACCTTCTCGAATTTATCGAAAAAACACACGGAGATGCCGTCTTCAAACCCATTAGAGAAAAACGCGAACTTACGCCGGAGTTAGAAGCAAAAATAAAGGAAGTGTTGTCGAATTTTGATTTCGCGAAAGCTTAACTACTAATTACTACCTACTAAGTTACTAAATCCAATGCCTTCCCTTCAATCCATCCAAAAGCGAATAAAGAGCGTAAAGGCGGTTAACAAAATAACTTCTGCGATGGAGCTTGTGGCCGCAACCAAGATGCGCCGCGCGCAGGAAGCCGCCATAAATTCTCGCCCGTATGCGTTTACCGCGTTTGAAATGCTTGCAAACACCGTGCAAGCGCTTAAAAACAAAGACATTGACCTGTCCGGCATTCCTCTTCTTCAGAAACCGAAAATATCTGTGCGTGCGATACTCCTCGCAACTTCCGACAAGGGGCTAGCAGGAACATTCAACAGCGCTATTTTCAAAAAATATGAGCAGTTCGCCTCGCAAATATTAAAAAACAAGGAAGCGGGTCTTGTATTCATAACCGTCGGAGAAAAAGCGAAAGACTATGCGAAAAGGCGCGGCCTCGTTATAGCCCGTAGCTTTACTAGGCATGGCGATATCGCAAGTCCAATGGAAACGGAAGAACTCGGCGAATTTCTCATCGAAGGTTTCGCGTCGGGACGCTGGGGAGCGCTTACTTCTTTTTCAACAAACTTCGCGAGTGCTTTAAAACAGGAAGCGATACAACGCGAGCTTTTGCCAATAGATTTCAAAAATATTCGAAAGGGGGTTGATGACATAATTCCGAAAACCGGAAAATATTCCGGCCTTCGAGCATCCATAGAAACATCTCGTCCGGAAAAGCCAATCGAATATATCGTAGAACCTTCGCCGGAAAAAGCGCTAGGTAAGCTCGCGCCGACGCTTTTCAAAATGCAGATTTACCATATTATTCTTGAATCGAACGCATCGGAGCATTCCGCTCGCCGCCTTGCAATGAAAAATGCGTCCGACAATGCAAAAGATCTTACGGACGAGTTATCTACTGTCTATAACCGCGCGCGGCAGGAGCAGATTACAAAAGAATTGCTGGAAATAACTGGTGGAGCACGCGCGCTCCAAAGCTAAGTGCAATTTTTCAATTTACAATTCCAAACTTACAAATTATTATCAACTAGCTACTAACTTCTAATCACTAACGACCAAACATATGATTGAAGGAAAAATTTTACGAATTATCGGTCCAGTCGTAGATGTAGAATTTCCGGCATCGCATGAAATGCCAGGCATTCTTGAAGCGCTTATCACAGAAAAAGACGGGAAACAAATTATTCTCGAGGTCGCGAAACATCTTGAGCCCGGAAAGGTTCGCGCAATTAGTCTTGATTCAACCGACGGCCTTCGCCGCGGAGAGATCGTTCGCGGAACAGGTTCCCCTATTCAAGCACCGGTTGGGCAGGAAGTGCTAGGCAATATATTTAACGTAGCCGGCAATGCCCTTAACGATCCGGCAAAAAAGTTCAAAAAGTTTTTGCCGATACACCGAAGCGCGCCGCCATTCTCGGATCAATCAACTAAAACGGAAGTTTTTGAAACCGGCATTAAAGTCATTGATCTTATTGCGCCATTCATTCGAGGAGGAAAGGTGGGGCTTTTTGGAGGCGCAGGCGTCGGCAAGACCGTTCTCCTAACGGAACTTATTCACAATGTCGCGACAGTTGCAAAAGGCGTGTCTGT
>JBBTYG010000118.1:4758-5468 GCA_038061855.1 Patescibacteria group bacterium
CGGAGTTGGAGAACGAACACGCGAAGGAAACGATCTATATCGGGAAATGAAGGAATCGGGGGTTATAAATTCAACCGCGCTAGTATTCGGACAGATGAACGAAGTTCCTGGAGCTCGACTTCGCGTAGCATTTACGGCTCTCACAATGGCGGAATACTTCCGCGATGTGGAGAAAAAAGAAGTTTTGCTTTTTATCGATAACATTTTCCGCTTTTCACAGGCAGGATCTGAAGTTTCGACTTTACTTGGGCGACTCCCCTCTGCCGTCGGATACCAACCTACCCTCGCCGAAGAGATGGGTAAGCTCCAGGAACGAATCACATCGACGAAGAACGGCGCAGTAACCTCCGTGCAGGCGATCTACGTCCCCGCGGACGACATCACCGATCCCGCGCCAGCAGCTGCATTCGCCCACCTCGATTCGACAATCGTTCTCTCCCGCGCGCTTACCGAAATCGGCATTTATCCAGCCGTAGATCCCCTCTCGTCGAATTCAACGGCTCTCGACCCAAAAATCGTTGGAAAGAAGCACTACGAAGTTACGCGCGCAACGCAGCGTATTCTTGGACGCTACAAAGAACTTCAAGACATCATCGCGATCCTTGGCATGGAGGAGCTCTCAGCTGAAGATAAGCTTGTCGTGAGCCGCGCGCGGAAAATTCAGCGTTTCCTTTCTCAACCGTTCTTCGTTGCCGAAGCTTTCACCGGAA
>JBBTYG010000119.1:0-4818 GCA_038061855.1 Patescibacteria group bacterium
TAGAGCGCTGCATTCACATTGCAGAGGTCTCTGGTTCGAATCCAGATGTGCCCACAAATTAAAATACCGCTGGCTTGCCCTGAGCGAAGTCGAAGGGTCCGACCTGCCCAGCAACGCGCACAAAAATTATGTTACTATAAAGATGCGCGGAAAATGGAGGCCTCACCTGCTTAACGCGCAATTGTTGAATTAACCGCTGCAGTTCCTAGAGACCATTCAACACGACGTGAAAGACTGAAAGCAGGTGAGAAAAAACGGAAAGCGGTGCCCTTATGTCAACAGGGCCCCGCTTTTTTATTTTTGCGCTTTATAAAAAAGCAGAAGTAATGCAGGCTTAAGGCCACTATCCCCACATGACAAGTAACACAAGATTTGCTATACTTAGGGGCATGAAGCACATCTTAAAAATGTGGTATCTAGTTAGTGTTTTCTACAAGAGAGAACATGAGTGGAAAGTAGATAAGATTACTATTATTAGAGAACAACTTGCTGTTTGCTATGTGTGGCACACAAAATCACACTTACGCAATCCTTCCGCTTTATACAACCTAACTGATACAAGAGAGTCGCGACTTGAAAAATCAAGAGTCGAGGCAGTTATAGAAAGTTGTTTTGACCCTAAGTATAAGTTTTTGGATGAAAACCAAGACCATGTTGTTTTTCTATCAGAAGCGGGGAAGTTGTTTGCTTGTTCTTGGATTGCTTTATTTCGAAGGTGGGCTATTTATTTAGAACCTCTTGGTAAAGGGCTAGGAACTTGGAAACAATTGTTTATTGGAACGGGTATTGGAGCAACACTCTTGGCAGGTTTATTGTGGCTTTTGAAACTACTTGGGATAATATAATTTATGAATACCGATAAAGATAAATTCCACGAACTCCTCGGCCGTGCTATATCCTCGCCATCAAAGCCCCGAAAATCGGCAAAGCTCGGTGGTTATAACGGAAAGAAAACTCGTTCACGTAAGACTGCAAATGCTTCTTTGAAACGGAATGGTAAGTACCCGAAACGGAACGCTTAAATTGAGACCAAAACCCTTCAATCGTATTCGTATGAGCAGAACCCCTCACATATTCTTTCGCAGAGTGCATAATCGAGTAATGAGAGTACCCCATTCCCCACGTGTTGTGGTACGTCCACAATTCATCGGACATTATTTTAGAACCTTGCTTAATGTTTTTTCGGATTTTGCCGAGAAGTATTTTAGATGTGGTATTTGGGATTTTAAACGCCTTAACTTTTCCTCCTCGTTCAACCATACCCATAACAGGAGTTTTGTTATCAAACTTTTTCTTATTATTACCTCGAACACGTCCGCCTATGTACGTTTCGTCTACTTCAACAGTACCCTCCAACGGATCGCCGTCTTGCGTCATAAGTTCTCGGATTTGATACGCCATTCTCCACGCACATTTATAGGTTACGCCAAGTTGTCGCTGAAGCTCTTTAGCGGATACTCCATTTCGGGAAGCGGCAAAAAGGAAAATGGCATAAAACCAGTTTTGCAAAGAAGTCGAGGACTTTTCAAAGATAGTTCCGGCAAGGGGGTGGATTTGCTCACCCTTGGCGTTCGCCCAGCATTTGCGCCCCTTAACCCTATAAAAACCCTTAATATCCTTAAAACGCTTATTAAAGACGTATTCAAGGCATACGTTCTCCGAATTGAACTCCCGCCGAAACTGACTGATGGTGTATTTATTCATACCTCCATGCTAGCAAATGGCTTACTTGTTGTCAAGGGATAGTTGCCAGGCTTAATAACTTGTGGATAATATATCCTCCGAATCTATTTTCGCCCTTTTAAAATAAGGGTTTTTAAATTTTGGATGCAATCAAAACCTTCTTTGACATAGAGAAGCGGTGGTGTAGGATTATCTGGAAGTGGGGAACTGTGGATGAAACTGGGGATAAATGCCCTTTTTTGACCAAAGTCAGGGGATAAGTAGCGCTCGAACCCTAGTTCTCGCTAAAAAATAACTTCTATCTACTATTTTCTAAGCTATTAATTACTTTTTTATGCTTCTCGGCGAATATCAACACAATTTAGATTCCAAAGGTCGGGTCGCCATCCCTGCGAAATTCAAAGATAAGCTTGGCGGGGGGGCGATTATAACGCGCGGTTTAGATAATTGTCTTTTTGTTTTTGCGGGGAAAGAGTGGGAGAGTCTCGCGGCGAAGTTAGTTGCGCTGCCTCTCGCTCAATCGAACTCGCGGGCATTCTCGCGGCTTATGCTTGCCGGCGCGATGGACGCGACGCTCGATACCCAAGGGCGGATACTTATTCCCGATTATTTGCGCCAGTACGCTGGGCTTAAGAAACAGGTTGTAATTACTGGGCTCTATAATCGTGTCGAGGTGTGGGACGCGGAACGATGGCAGGAATATAAAAAGAAAACAGAGAGCGCATCGGACGAGATAGCGGAGAAGTTAGGTCAACTCGGAATTTGACATGACTATCGACTAAAAACTAACTACAAATGACCCAACTATCATTAGTCATAAGTTATTGGTTGTAAGTCAATTGTTGTATGCCTCATACGCCTGTTCTTTTAAATGAAGTTTTGAAATATCTGCGCCTGTTGCCAGGAGAGTTCATCATTGACGGCACGGTAAACGGAGGGGGGCACAGCGCCAAAATTTTCGAAAGGATTTTGCCGAGCGGCAAGCTATTGGGGATAGACCTGGACGACAGCCGGTTAGAAAAAGCTCGAGCAAAAATTTCGGCTAAAGTTTCCGCAGATGGCCGATCTGCCTCTGGCGGAAAAAATGAAAAATTAAAAGCTGAAAGCAATTTAATTTTAGCCAAAGGAAATTACGCGGACTTGCCAAACATCTTGCGCGGAATGGATCTCTCGAAAGCCGATGGACTGCTCATTGATCTTGGATTTTCCTCTGATCAGTTAGAAGGATCAGGCAAGGGATTCACTTTTATGAAAGATGAGGACCTTTGTATGACATATGATGAAAACGAAACGCCTGTAAAGAAAATACTGAATGAACTTTCGGAACGAGATCTCGCAAAAATCATCTTTGCATATAGTGGAGAAAAATTTGCAATGAGGATCGCCAAGGCAATCAAAGCCCGGGAGAAAAAGAAAGCAATTGAAACCACTTGTGAGTTGTCGGAGATAATCAAAAGAACCGTTCCAAGCAGTTATGAACGGGGACGCATACATCCCGCAACAAGAACTTTCCAGGCTCTTCGTATCTACGCGAACCATGAATTAGAAAATCTGCGAATCGTACTCGGAAAACTTCATGACATTTTGAAGCCGGGGGGGAGGCTGGCAATTATAAGCTTCCACTCCCTTGAAGACAAAATGATAAAACATGAATTTAGAGAACTCGCGAAAAAAGGAACGCTTGAAATACTGACCAAAAAGCCGATTCAGGCGAGCGAAGAGGAGATATCGCAAAATCCCAGGAGTAGATCGGCAAAACTCCGAGCCGCGAAACTCTTATAGAAATAAACTTTAAACCTTCAACTTTTACTTTTAAACTACTATGACCTTCATTCAACCAAATAAGGATAAAAGCGTGTTAAATAAAATTTTAATGCTGTTCGCGTTATTCACAGTTTTAAGCTCTGCGTGGCTTGTTGTGCTTTATAATAACGTGGTAAATCTTAATCACGGACTGTCACGCATGAAGTCGGAATTTTCAGAAATCCAATCGCAAAACATGGCTATTAAAAGCAAAGTTTTTGATCTTATCAATTCGTCCGACCCGTTGAACTTCGGCGGCCTCGTCCAAGACAAAAATCCGGAATATATAGATGTACGCCCAACATGGTCATTCGCTTCAGATTACTAATCATTATCCTTTTCATAGGATACGCAGCTTTACTTTTTCATCTTTACGACCTGCAGATAGTAAAAGGAAAGCAATATCTTGCGAGAGCGGAATCTCAGTATCTTGCATCCAGCTTCATAAACTCGAAGCGGGGGATTATATATTTTACGGACAGAGATAATAATCCGTTTCCTGCGGCGCTCAATAAGAATTTTCCGATCGCGTATGCCGTACCGAAATTGATTTTTGACGCAAAAGAAACCGCGAATATGCTTTCTGGAATAATTGATGTTCCAGTCGCGGAGTTGGAAAAATCTTTTTCGAACAAGAAAAATTCGTATAAAATTCTTGCAAAAAAAGCCGGAGCGGATGTCGTCAAAAAAATTAGCGATCTTGATATGAATGGAATTGTTGTAGACAGCGAGTTAGCGCGTTTTTACCCGTCCGGAAAACTCGCATCCCATCTTCTGGGTTTCGTTGGTCCAGACGAAGACAGCATTGTGGAAAGCGGTCATTACGGAGTGGAAGAGTTCTATAATTCTGAGCTTTCCCCAAGAACGGATTTGTCCACGAGTACGCGAAGCTTAATAGGAGAAACCGGCGCGGATCTCTTTCTTACTATTGACCTAAACATCCAAAGCGAATCCGAAAAGATATTGAACAAATTGATGGAAACGTATAAAGCGACGGAGGGGACGATACTGGTTGCCGATCCTAGCACGGGTAGAATTTTGGGAATGGCAAGCGCCCCGAGCTTCGACCTAAACGAATATCAAAATTACCCTCTTTCGATCTTTATTAATCCAGCGACGCAGCACACCTACGAACCCGGCTCTGTATTTAAAGTTCTTACAATGGCAGCCGGAATAGACTCGGGGAAAATAACTCCGCAAACAAAATATGTAGACACTGGACAATTAAAAATAAACGGAAGGACAATACAAAATTTTGATTTCAAAAAATTCGGTCCGCACGGCAAAATCACGATGACTGAAGTAATCGAGCAATCGCTTAACACGGGAGCT
>JBBTYG010000120.1:0-2008 GCA_038061855.1 Patescibacteria group bacterium
GACTACGCTAGCCCGAAACACCATTCCTTCCAACTCCTCTTCCACGACCACCCACGGCGAGATCTGTTTCGCTTTGTGAAAAGCGATAATAAGGCTGTTCTTGTCGTTAATATGAACAATTGTGTGCCGACTACGCGATCCAATATGTGGCTTCACGATGGCTGGCTTCTCTATGCTTTGGAAAATCGTTATAGCATTGCGAAGCGAAAAACATACGCCTCCCTTTGCGACGGGAATCCCGTATGAAAGAAACTTTTTTTTCATAACTCCTTTGTTGTCCATCCATTTTAGAGAAGTAGAAGGAATACGCTCAACGCGCGGCAAGCCGTCGAACACGCGAATCATTTTATAGCGACGCGCTACGAAAAAAGATATGTTTGGGTTTCCAAATAAACGAAATTGAAATACAGATATTCCGCGCTTATCTGCAGATTCCCACATCGCCTGCGTGCGTAGATTATCTTTTGAGTCAGGCTTGTCGCTCAATGTGCCAATTTTGATAGCCGCAAGCGCATTCATGAACGGCAGAGAAAATTCTGCGAATGGCAATTTATAAAAAATTCCGCCTATTTTGCGCCATATATAGTCAAACACGCTAAAAACAGGCGAAAACGCAAAGTCCAAAAGCGCTGAGAGCCACTCTGCGCGGTGAGACACGCTAGCTGGACCGCAATCCGGACAATATTTTTTTGCACCTGACATTGTTTTTAGGGAATATCGCTCTAAATCATTTGATGTCTACCATACATTACTATATAAAATAACTACGCTCCAGCCTTTTGGCCGGAGCGTGCGAGATAAGCGGTGACGAGGGCTATGAGCCGCTGCAAAAACCTGTGTCAAGGCATCCTCCCGTTCTGCGAAGGTGATCCACATAAACTTTGCGACCGTCCGCACTATTCAGATCTGGCACCCAGCCCAGTGCTCTGATTGCGCTTGCCACGTTTTTGGGACTCAACGCCTGCTCAGTCAACTGCTCATCTTGTTCTTCGAGTGTGATTTCTCCCGTATTCATAGGTTTTTTTCGCCGTGCTACTTATATACTACCTACGTGGCACAGTAACTCAAGGATATATTATGCACATGCATAGGAATATACCGGACATATTTTTACGCCATGATTATTTTTCCAAAACCGAAAATGCCTTATCTTTTTTTTCATCGGATGATTGTTCCCACATATACCAGAACCAAGTGCGATAACTTTCCGCCAAGTTTTTGCTGTGAATTACGAAGAATACAACGTTTTCATCAATTTTCCCGACGGTGAGGCCAGTATACGTAATTACATAATCACCGAAAATGTGGATTGCGGAGTTTGTTGAGTATTGTGCGGGCAAAAACCGATATTTTAGGTCGCCAGGAAAATGGCGCGGGAAATTAGGAATCTGCGCTTTCACCTCATGATCGAAAAGCTGGATGAATTTAATTTTCTTGCGGTTTGCTTCCTTGAAAAACGCCACGCGGCTCGCCTCAAGACGCGGGTCAAACCAGCCTGCCTTCGCACCGATAAAAAAACTTTCACCTCCCACTCGGAGCACGTCACGCCAGATGTTTTTCTGTCCTTCAAGTCCGCGATAGATATATGCTTCCTCCGGCGCGTATCGCTCGCTGAATTTTTTCTTAAGAATCGGCAGCTTGCTTAAAAGCTGCTCTTGCTTCTCGGCAAGAATTTCGGTGAGCTTGTCCGGGTCAACCGCGTTGTAGCGATTTTCCGTCGTAGAAAAAATTTGGAAGCATAGCCCTTTATTGATCAAGCGTTCTATCGCGTCGTACGTGTTCCGCCGGTGGATTTTTGCCGCAACCGCGATGTCGCTCACCGACGACTCCCCGCGCTCCACGAGCGTTTCATATATTTTTGCCTCGTTTGGGCTTAGCCCAAGGCCTTCAAGTATTTCTTGGTACATATTTTTGGTGGTGGCTATCGCCACCCTATGGCGGTATTGGCCACTCTTTGATTACAATATACGATCCCCGACAGTTCGTCAACAACTTAACAATGACGGAC
>JBBTYG010000121.1:0-7159 GCA_038061855.1 Patescibacteria group bacterium
GTAAACAGTCGATTCGGCTTGGTTTTTCGCTTCCGCTAGTTCTTTCTTCCGCGTGTCTTCCATCGCATGCTCCGCGGCTTCTTTTTTAAGCTTTTCTATTTCGTCTTTAGAGAGAGTTGTTGTTGCTTCAATTTTAACCGATTGAGATTTCCCGGTTGCTTTGTCCTTTGCGGACACATTCAAAATACCGTTCGCATCAATATCGAATACCACTTCAATTTGCGGAAGACCTCGGGGAGCAGGCGGTATGCCGTCCAAGATAAACCGCGCGAGCGTCTTGTTGTCCGCGGCCATTGGCCGCTCCCCCTGCACAACGCGGATTTCCACCGAGTTTTGACTGTCTGCGGCAGTCGAGAACACCTGGGTCTTCGATGTCGGAACGGTGGTGTTTTTGGGAATCATCGCTGTTGCAACGCCTCCCAAGGTTTCTATGCTTAAGCTAAGTGGCGTGACATCGAGAAGAAGAATATCCTTGACGTCGCCCTGAAGAATTCCTGCCTGCACCGCAGCGCCCACCGCGACGACTTCGTCAGGATTTATGCCTTTGTGAGGCTCTTTGCCAAAAAGATTCTTTACGGCTTCAGCGATAGCCGGCATTCTTGTCTGCCCTCCGACTAAAATCACTTCGTTGATTTCGGAAAGTTTGAATCCGGCCCCTTTCGGCGCGGCGGCAGTTACGGTCTCGCGCGTAAGCTCGATTGATTTGTCGATATAGTCTTTTACGAGGCTTTCAAGTTTTGCGCGCGTGAGCTTTATGAGGAAATGTTTTGGTCCAGCCGCGTCTGACGTTACATATGGAAGATTTATTTCGGTTTCCGCGACTGTTGAAAGCTCGTGCTTCGCGCGTTCTGCGGCTTCCTTGAGGCGTTGGAGCGCGAGCGGGTCTTTTGAAATATCAATCCCCTCCTGTTTTTTGTATTCGGCGACAAGATACTCGTTAATCCGCTTGTCGAAATCGTCTCCTCCGAGGTGCGTGTCGCCACCTGTCGCTTTCACCTCGACTACATCATCTCCCACCTCAAGAACGGAAATGTCGAATGTTCCGCCTCCAAAATCGTATACCACGATTTTCTCATTTTTCTGTTTGTTGAGTCCGTATGCTAATGCGGCAGCGGTTGGTTCGTTTAAAATTCTGCGCACTTTGAGTCCTGCGATTTCCCCCGCATTTTTGGTCGCCTGGCGCTGTGAGTCGTCGAAATACGCAGGTACGGTAATAACCGCCTCATCAACCTTTTCTCCAAGTTTCGCTTCGGCGTCCGCTTTGAGTTTTCCGAGAACGAATGCCGATAATTCTTCCGGAGAGTACCACTTGTCTGCCATTTTTATCTCCACGCCGCCAGTCGTGTTTGCTCGAATTTCATACGGAAGCCATGTTTTATCTCTCTTAATTTCAGGGTCGGTGAATTTTCTGCCCATCAAACGCTTCACTGAAAAAATAGTGCTCTTTGGGTTTGTAATTGATTGTCGCTTCGCCAAAAGTCCCACGAGCCGCTCGTTAGACTTGCTCATCGCTACGATCGAAGGCGTGGTTCTATTCCCCTCCGCATTTTCAAGTATCCGCGGCTCTCCGCCCTCAATAATTGCCACCGCGGAGTTTGTTGTTCCTAAATCTATTCCTATAATTTTTGCCATGTGATTTATATGCTATTTTATTTTTTAGTTTTGAGATTTAACTTTTGAAATCTTGACTCTCGCCGACCTTATCATTTTATCATATAGCCGATACCCTGGCTCGATTTCTTCGACTACCGTTCCCGGAGGCCTCTCCGATTCGACTTCCGCTATCGCCTCCGCTACGGCGGTATCTAATTTATCTCCCGGTTTTAAAGTAACTTTTTCAAGCCCGCGCTTCTTTAATATATCTTCAATTTGCGACCGAATCATGTATATTCCTTTTTCGACGGTACCAGCTTTTTCAAGCGTTCTGAGTCCTAAATCGAAATTGTCTAATATGACGATGAGTTCCCTTATCAAATCTTCATTGCCATAACGCATCAACTCATCCATTCGTCGCGCTTCATCTTTCTTAAAATTTATAAAGTCTGCTTTTGCCCTCTGCCAGCCGCCCAGATATTCATCTCTTGTCTTTTCGCATTGCTCAAGCTTTTTCTTCAGCTCATCGGCGGCTCCTTCGCTGTTCGGCGAATTTGCTTTTCCGTCATCGGCACTTTGATTTATATTTTTTGTTTCATCCATCGTAGTAGTGATTAGGGTTTAATTTATTGTTTTCTAATAACCCTAGACCCTATTGGCTAGTGGCTAATTTTCGACGTTTTCCGCTTCAGATTTTTAAAAATTTTGACCGTTTTTTTATAATCCATCCGTTTTGGCCCTATGGCGAATATTATAACCTGATGCCCATCAGTTTGTCCTGAGTTGGTCGAATGGATATCGTAACTACCGCCAAAAGCCGCCAGATTTCTGCTTCTAATTATCTCATTTTTCTTTCCAATAAAAAATTCGGGGGTTTCTTCTATGAGTTTATCCATTTTGTCGAGCCGATTGTCGATTTCAACAAAATCTTTGATGACCGCGTTTATTTCGTCATGCGTTTCCAATTCCAGGCGTTCAATAAGATTTTCCAGTCCATTTTTATACACATTTTCATACTCGCGCACAACCCCTAGAATTCCCAGCTTTGAAGAAAGCATTTCAAGCAATTCCATCCATTCCTGTTTTTCGAAAAGACTTGAAATAGCTTGGTCCTCGTGTGATATTTTTTGGTCCGGCTGGCATATGATTTGATGCGCGAAAAATTCATATCCCTTGTCCGAGGGAATTCTGCCGGCCGAGCGATAAGGATGCTCAAGGAATCCGCGCTCCGCAAGTTCTTCAAGCTCAAAACGTATCATGGCTGGCCGTATGCCGAAATCATGACTCTCATATAGCTGGGCGGAACTCACCGGCTCGCCTGTTTCTATGAATTCCTCTATCGCCGCATTAAGTATTTTCTGCGCGCGCTCCGTAATCATTCGTGCTTCCATTATAGCCATTGGCAATCTGGTGTCAAGATTGCCAATTTGAGTTTGATGAACGGGAATGCCAATAACACTGCCTTTTGAAACACAGGATATTTCGCCCGAAGCGAAATTCCTCGATCTCGCTCCGCCGAGCTCCGATACGGTTTCAAAAGGCAGTGTTATTGGCAGAAATAAATCATTCATTAAACTCTTTTTTTGAGAAGGTTTTGCTATTTATCCATGCCTTACCACGAGCACGTCCCCGTCTTGCACAACGTAGTCCTTTCCCTCAAGGCGAATAAGCCCTTTCTGTTTCGCCTGAACCCAACCTCCTGCTTCAAGTAGTTTTTGCCAATTGATGACCTCCGCGCGGATGAACTTCGCCTCAAAATCAGTGTGGATAACTCCGGATGCACGCGGAGCTTTCATTCCTCTTGAAATCGTCCACGCGCGAGTTTCGTCTTCTCCTGTCGTAAAGAAACTTATGAGGTTTAAAATCTCGTACGCTTTTTTAATGAGCGCGGGGACGTAAGCATCTGCCGCAAGATCAGCTACGACATAGTCCGCGCCCGCGTCTTTTATTTTTTTGATTAGCTCCGGCGAGACATCCTTTTCCTCGCCGTTCAGCAAATACAGCTGGCGTTTTGCTGTCAGTAAATTGAGTTCCTCTATTCGCTTATCGGTCAGGCGCGCCTGTCCGCCTCTGGCGGAAATTAGACCCATAATATCTTCCGAGCTGGTCGGCAAATTTCCGTCATCGAGCCATTTTTTAACTGTTGCGAGCTGATCGCAATCTTGCGCTGCCGGTTTTCCTCCGCTCCTTGCATCGGATTCGGCTTTGCCTAGACGCTTTGTCACTGATTCGAGGTCTTTCAGAATCAATTCCGTGTTTATGATTTCCATATCGCGAATTGGATCAACGGAATTTTCAACATGTATGATTTCCGGGTTTTTGAAAATACGGAGTACGATCACGATCGCTTGGGTGTCGCGGATATGCGCCAGAAATTGATTGCCCAATCCTTCGCCTTTATTCGCTCCTTTTACAAGCCCGGCGATGTCATAGAATTCAACGACTGCAGGCACGGTTTTTTTTGACTTACTTAGTTTCGTAAGTTTATCCAGGCGTTCATCCGGAACATAAACCACGCCCACATTCGGATCTATAGTCGCAAACGGGTAGTTCGCGATATGCACCTGTTGCTTTGTGAGCGTTTTGAAAAGCGTCGACTTCCCGACATTCGGAAGTCCGACGATGCCGATTGAAAGCTTCATATTAGAAAAGCTTACCGTACTCCGGAGTACAATTCAATTCTTTTTACTGATTTTTTTTGAGTACCGCATAGGGATACGAGGCGTTCCGCCAGTATAGTTAGCGGGTCCACAATCGGATATTCGGATTTTTGCAGCTGCGCACGGAAGAGCGAAAGTTCCGTGCATCCAAGTACGACGCTCTCGGCTCCTTGTTGGACTATGTATGAGACGATTTTCTCGATATCGTTTATAAATTTATTCGGATCCACGCCTCCTTTAATGCCGTAGATAATTTGCGTAATGATTTTCTGATCATATTCATCCGGAATAATCCATCTAAATCTGCCTTGTCCTCTTTTCTCGTATATTTTTTCTTTGAGAGTCCCGTTTGTTGCCAAAAGACCGACTGAAACTCCGTTCGCATATTTTGCCTTGAGCTCCTGTATGACAAAATCAATCATATCTAGCACGGGAATGTTAACTTCCCCTTGTATGTCTTCCAATTTGGCATGGGCGGTGTTGCACGGAATCGCTAATACCGTCGCTCCCGCATCTTCAAGAAAACGCGCTGCTTTTAAAACGGCGCTTGAGAATGATGCGCCGCCATCATTCTCAAGAGATTCTGTCCTGTCTGGAATTGAGGGAAAGGTAAAGCATACCACTTCAAGATGATCCTGGTCTTTTGCTGCTGGAGTAGCTTTAATAATAAGTTCTTGAAGTTGAACTCCGGCGAGAGGCCCCATGCCCCCGATAATTCCGATTCGGTGATTTTTAGGTTTGATTTTCCGGTTCATGTTTGTTTTTTTGCAATATTTTGACGACTTTTTCGACTGGCAACGCCTCAAGCATATTTCCGTTTCTGCCCCTCATCGTTTCTGCCATAAATAACGCGTTATACACGCCCTCTTCGACCGCTTCCGTAATTGCGAGAAAGAACGGAGTGAGGAGTTCGTCGGGGATGCACGCGCCCATGGTTCCGGAACCCTCGATGCCTTCTCGCGACGTGCTGAATGCAACAGCATAGTCGCCGCTTCCGTGGGACATGACAGATCCGGTCCGAGCTAGTCCGAGAAATGCTCTACGGGCAATTCGCTTTAACTGCCGCGCTGAAAGCGGCGCGTCCGTTGCGGCGATAATCATGCATGACCCGTCGCCTTGCGACTCAATGAAACTGTCGAAATTAGTTTTACAAAGCATCGCACCGATCGGGACGCCAGCAATCGTCAGCGCTCCGCCGAAATTTGCCTGTACCAATACGCCGAGCGTGAAACGCTTCTTTCCGATACTCGCGGTTCGCGACGAACTTCCGATTCCCCCCTTCCATGAAAACAAGCGCGTCCCCGTGCCGGCGCCTACATTCCCTTCCGCGACGTTTCCAGAAAGATTTTTATACGCGCGCGCCACATCGGATCCGTTTATCACATTGCGCCGAATGTCATTTAAGAAAGCATCGTTTGTTTCTCCTGTCACCACGTTCACGCTATGCTGATTAAGACGTTGCGGTATTTTCTCGAGCATGATATCCACCATGCCCCGAAGCGCCGGCCCGACCGCAAGAGTGTTGGTAAGCACAATGGGCGCTTCAAGAGTGCCAAGCTCTTCAACTTGCGTGAATCCTGCTAACTTTCCAAATCCGTTCCCGACGCTAATTGCCGCAGGGAGTTTCTTTTCAAAAAGATTCTTGACGCCTGGATCAATAACCGTCACCCCCGTTCGAATTTGCGTACCTTGAATTTTCGTCGCATGTCCCACGCGAACGCCGCGAACGTCGGTAATCGCATTTCTTTTTCCGGGCGTCAAAAATCCTACGGTGAAACCGTAGTCTCTAAATCTTTTTTGCTGGTTTTTATTTGTTTTCATGCGGGTTTGATAATATAAAATTAATATTTTTGCGGAAAAACTTCTGCTGGGCATCGGATACGCGTTGCGTTCCGATGCCCAGCGAAGGTGTTTTTGTGTCACATAAGTTTTACCGGCACCACCGCCATGTCCACCATCCCATGAACACGGAGCGTGTTTGACGGAACGGCGACGCATGCGACCGAAACGAGCTTACCTCCGACCTGCCACGGCCGGATAAGGAGCCTGCAGTTGAACATTTCCGGACGATTCGCTTTCGCGTGAACGACCGGCAGTTGCGCAACCGCAGTTTCGAACCTGCTTTGAACGATGAAAGGTTGAGCGTGCTTTATGCGTTCATCAATCCATTGCTGCCACACATCGTCCCGTAGCCCATGTCCCATGAGTACGCCCAAGGATCTGGCCGCGAGGACATTTGCCCCGCAAACCTTGAGAACGAGAGAATCCCTGATTTCATGAGGGAGTCTTCGCAAGGCATCAAGGTTTTCGATGGCGTGGCCAGCAACAACAACAGGGAATGAATCCCGTGAAACCACGAGAGTGGAGTCCGGAAGGATGTCATCGAGCATTTCGAGCACGCTGCGAGGAATGTGCTTCTCGAAAAGATGCTTGTACTTCCAATACATGGAAAACCAAGCTTTATTTCCGAGACTGCAGAATTCCGGAACCATTCGCACGGTTCCCAGATGCGAAGCCATCACGAGTTCTTCGAGTTTCCCCTCGGTTTCGAAGATTGGGAATTGCCGCCAAACGGTGCCGATTTTGATGTTGCCGAGGCTAACGCCGTCTTGATGAATACGAACATCGTCCATTTTGTCGGTGGTGACGAGATGTACCGGATACCCCTGTTTTGCAAGAGTTTCCACAAGCCAGGCAAGCTCCGGAATGTAAACCTCCGACCATTCGTGGGAAACCACGATGAGTAGCGGGCCGGCCGATGTGAGGTATCGGAAGCATTCTTCCCATCTCGCGGCGTTTAGGCCGTACGCGGTGTCGACGTGAAACGCTTCGGCAAATCCGCCCGGCATTTCATCATTTTCGCTAGCCGAGAATCGCGCTCCGTTCCAGTGCAAATCAGGTCTCCG
>JBBTYG010000122.1:0-1931 GCA_038061855.1 Patescibacteria group bacterium
AAACTTATTTCCATTTTCAAAATACAAGCTTGCGCTCGCCTGGCCCAAACGCGCGCGCTTCGGCGTTCCCGCAAAGATAAGGTCTTCTACTTTCGCGCCTCTTAAACTTTTCGCTTCACGCTCGCCAAGAAGCCACCGAATCGCATCAACGACATTCGATTTTCCAGACCCATTCGGCCCAACGATGGCAGTAATACCGGATGGAAATTCCAACGTCGTCTTTTGCGCAAAAGATTTAAAGCCGTTCAATTCCAGCCGTTTTAAGAAATGAGCCATAATTTAAAACCGAATTTATCTTTGATATTTTTTTAGGGCATTTCTCGCCGCTTCAACTTCCGCTTCCTGTTTCGAAGCGCCTACGCCGTCCGCGATAAATTTATCTCCAAAATATACACCTACTTTAAACGTTTTTTTATGCGCTGGGCCCGATTCTTCGGTTACCTTATATGTCGGAGTAACTTTCAGACGTTCTTGAATAATTTCCTGAAGCTCGCTTTTCGAATCTTTGTAGCTCTTATTTTTTACAATGTCGTCGAGATGCGTCCAAATAAATTTCAGAATAAACTTTTTAACCGCATCGATCCCCTGGTCTATATATATGGCGCCGATTACCGCTTCAATCGCATTCGCCAAAATCACCTCGCGCGCTTTACCTGTGTCTTTTCTCTCGCCGCGCGACATACGCATAAAATCACCGAGTCCAATATTCTCGGCTATTTTGGAAAGCATTTGAGCATTCACGAGCGCCGCCCGCAAAACCGTAAGCTGGCCTTCCATATATTCTGGAAATTTTTTGAAAAGCTCGTGAGTAATGACAAGTTCTAGCACGGCATCTCCCAAATATTCGAGCCTCTCGTTATGCGGCAACGCGCCATTCGCATACTCATTGAGATATGAACGATGGGTGAGGGCTTCCGCCAACACATCCTTATTTTTAAATCCTATTCCTATTTTCTTTTCTAAGGTTTCCGTATTTGGTAGCATACGCAGTTGTTTTTTCGATTTGGGTAATTCCTAATTCTCCCTATTTCCGCGAATCGCTTGATTTTTTCTCCCCAGTTTTTGGTTTGAGCTGATGCGCCTTCGCCCTGTCGCCGACTTGTTTATACACGGTCCCAAGCACTCCGTTTATGAAACGCGCTGCGTTCGGCCCGCCATAATTTTTCGCAATTTCGATTGCCTCGTTGATCGCGACTTTTGGAGGAACTTCTTCCGGATCCGCGTATAAAAGCTCATAC
The DNA here is from genome assembly GCA_038061855.1 of Patescibacteria group bacterium. GTDB lineage: Bacteria > Patescibacteriota > Minisyncoccia > UBA6257 > 2-01-FULL-56-20 > JBBTYG01. The sequence continues at coordinate 1,239 of JBBTYG010000122.1, forward strand.
AGCCCGATTCGTAAAATATTCCTGTCTATAACCGCGATTTTATCGAGCGGCCATTCTGGCGCTGCTTTGATAATGACGTTATCGATATCATTCAAGTGGTCAGCTATGCCCTTTAAAATCCTCCACGCAAATTCCGGTTCGTCTATCCCCGGCGCGAATTCCTGCAAATTCCGCTCTAATATCGAAACCAGATTGTGCTTTTTGTCATAAAAATCCCACTCGTAGAGCGATTGCAGGATAACTGTTCGTATAAGATGTCTCGTAGCCATGGCTTAGAAAGTAGAACGTAGAAAATAGAAAATAGAAGGCGAAATTAAGAATTGATTTTTAAAGAACATAATTTATTTTTTAAAGTTCGATGTATCACTTCTAGATTCTAGACTATGCCTTCGTCATTTCCCGCACTGCGGACATGTCCTATGCGCGAGTTTCGGACCGCCGCAAGTTCCACACACAAATACCCTCTGCTTTTTCATCGCAAGATGCGACCGCCTTCTTCCAACCTTGCCTTTTGAATGATGTTTAACTGGTACGCCTCCCATGGGTTTTTAATCTTAAAGTTTAAATCTAAAATCTAAAACTTTGAATGCCAACTGGCTTCCATAATAGACCAGCTCAAATAAAAGGTCAAATTTACAACAGCCCCAGAAAGCCACCGGCGGAAGCCGGTGGATGAACCCAGCACCACTTTTG
>JBBTYG010000123.1:0-6032 GCA_038061855.1 Patescibacteria group bacterium
AGGAATGGAAAAAGGCCGAAACGAAGAATATGAGGCTCTGGGGAGGCATTGCTATGGTGCTCTTGGGCGCTCTAATCTTTATTCTTTAATTTCTCAAATGACTACCAAAAAACAACTTACCCCGCGCGATCCAGAAGGGATTCAGGCCGGGTACGAGACACTCATTAGGAAAATTGAGCAAATGAAGTCCTCTGGCGCGATTGATCTTTCAACCGAAGAGGATTTGAGCATTGCGGTTATGAATCTCATCAGTCTTGAAGAACACTTCTTTTTCACGGCGGAGAAAACCGGAAAACCGGAATACTTCGACTTATTAAACGAGGTGCGCCTAGTGCGCAAGGCGCTTCTTGGCCGAATGATTGATCGGCATGAGGGCGAAACGTGGTGTATTTCGAAACATCTGCTCGCGACCGCCATGCGGCTCATCGAGGTTGGCACGAAACTCAAAGCTGACGGCGATGAAACGAAAGCCAAAGAGACGTTCGATTATGCGTACCGGATTTATTCGCTCTTTTGGGGGCTGCGCCTGAAGCTTATAGACACGAAAAATCTCAAAAAGGTCGCCGCTGACGAGAAACCCTGGACGCTCAAAGATATCGTAAATAAATTAGTTGATTGTTGCGATGAATAAAACGTTAATTTCGGTTGTGGCGCTTCTCGCGGTTGCCGCCTTCGGTTTCTGGTTTCTTTTCTCGCCAGGCCCAGCGGATGGCAGGTACGATGCTTTCGCGCAATGTCTTGCATCGAAGGGAATCACTATGTACGGTGCGGACTGGTGCCCGCATTGCCAGAATGAGAAGAAAGCGTTCGGCAGTTCATTCAAATTTGTGCCGTATGTAGAATGCCCAAGCGATCCGCAAAAATGCTTGGCGGCCGGCATAAACGGTTATCCGACGTGGATGTTTCCTGACCCGCCAGCCGCGACTTCGTCTGGCGCCGTCGGGCTCGGTTGGAAAAAACTTGAAGGGGAGCAGGGACTCGAAAAATTGTCGCAAGAAAGCGGCTGTACTTTGCAAAACGAAAAAATTAATCCTTCGACAGGCTCAGGATTATAGTGAGCCATTCGGTACTGGGCTCATGGCCAATGGGCTTGTCGAATCATAAACTTCAAAACTATGGAAAACGAAACGCAAGATAAAATACTCGAAAACATCCCGCAGGTTGAACGAGTCAAAAAGGATTATACGCTTCCGGCGAGCATACTTATCTCCGCGGTAATTCTTGCCGGCGCGTGGACATACACAGCCTGGCTCAAAGTTTCTAATGTTACGCAAGAAGCAAAAATTGCTTCGCCGTCTGCAAGAACACAAGTCTCCGAGCTTGAAGAAAAAGTGTTGCCACCTGAAGGCGTTGTCTTGCCGGTTACGTTGGGCGATCTGGGCAAAAAGCTAGTAAGCGTAGGCGCGATTGACGCCGACAGATTTAAAGCCATATATAACCAACGAGGCGCATTCACAGATGAATACAAAGTTCTGCTTCTTGGGCAAAACGACGGCAAGCTTAGAATGACAGCCAATAACGCGGGGTATTTATTGAATCTATTTTGGGCGCTCGGACTAGCAAATAATAATCCAATTTTGGATTCCGGCGAAATGAAAAATCCGGCATACGGCGGAGCGCAGAACTTCGCCTCGACTGCGGGATGGACAATTGCAAATGGGGATCCGATGAATCACTACAGTCGCCACATGCTCTTTGTCCTGCGAGAGGACGAGCAAGCCCTTGTTGAAAAAGTATCGAGAGGCATTTACAGGCCGTGTTGCGGAAATTCTACGCATTTTCCGGACTGCAATCACGGAATGGCTATGCTTGGACTTCTCGAACTGATGGCTTCGCAGGGTGTAAGCGAGCAAGATATGTGGAAAGCGGCGCTAGCGGTGAATTCCTACTGGTTCCCGGATACGTACCTCACCATAGCAACCTATATGAAAAATAATGGGATTGATTGGAAAATTGTGGACCCCCAGGAAATTCTCGGAATCAATTATTCCAGCGCGCAAGGATATGCAAGGGTTGCTTCTCAGGTTGTACAGCCGCAGCAACAGCGAGGCGGAAATGGGTGTGGTGTCGACACCGGAAACACTGTCGTTCCGCAACGGCAACAAGGCGGATGTGGAATATAAATTAACTCCGAAATAATAATGAAAGAAAAATTAAGAAATCTCATGCAAAATATCAAATCGCGACAAACATGGGCAATCGCGATAGTAGCCGCCTCAGTTTTGACGGTTGCTGTTGTCGGAGTTTTTATTTTCTATTCGGTAAGCAAAGGCGATTCCAGAAACATAGAGAACGATAGATCTCTCGGCAATAATAATTCAAACGATGGCAATCTGGTTGTCGGCGTGGTTGGAAAAGAAAATTCTTCAATTATTGGAAATATTGCGTCAAACAATTCGTGGCCCGGTGAAATTATTTCACTTGATAATCTTCAAGTGCAGCCCGATCGCGAGGGAACTATCTTGCAGTGGTATGTGCGCATAGGAGAACGCGTGTACGCTGGTCAAGTTATCGGAAAACTTTCGCGGCCTCCGCAAACGCCGGAGATGATAAGCATGCTATCAGAAAAGTTCGAAGATCTATCAAGCGCGCGCGCGAGTATAGCGGCTTTGCGCACCTATGCGGCAAAGCGTATTTTGCAGCTTCAACAGCTTCGCGCGGACACGGAAAACTCAAATAAGCAGAAGATGGACTTGCTTGGATCAACCGCACCGGTTAGTGAGAACTTTCTGTTGTCTTCTATCGAATCAAAAAAGAAGTTGGCGCAGGTGATTCTTCGCGGATCCATCATAGATACTTTCCCTATGATGTATGGCCAGACCAGAATTCCGCCGCTCGAGTTAATTTATAGCATCCAGCCCAAGCCCATGTTTGGGGCCATAGATTCAAGCTTGCGCAATACGCTCTCGGGTGTTCTCTCTGATGCATTATCCGATTTAAAAGATGAAAATGCGGTACCCGAAAAGTCCGGACTTCTCTACTTTGACACCGCAATTAAGCTTGCGAATGCGTCGGTTGCAGATCCCGAGACACTATCCGAGGAAAGTTTGGAATCACTCAAAAAGATGCTGATTGAGGATCAATCTGAGTTTATCGAAGTGCTCGGCGAAATTAAAAACATGGAATTCGAAAGAGCCGACATTCAAAGAGAATCCATTGACACATTGGCTGAAATTGACGCGATGATTGCTGAATTGGAAAAAGAACTTGCGATGTCGGAAGGAGAAGTTATTGCAAAAGAAAAAGCATATGAGAGCGTTAAGGGTTCAATCACCGGCGGCTATTCGATAGTGGCGCCAAACGGCGGTGTCGTGTCGAGTATCATGAAAAAACCGGGAGAATTTGTTGGCCCGGGCATGCCAGTAGCCATTGTGACTGCGGGGGGTAATGATAATAAATTAATAAGAATGCGTATACCGAACAATATACAGAAACCGAAAACAGGAGAATTGCTTTCGATTATTCGTCCCGGGTTTAGAACAGATGTGCAAAAAGCGCGGCTTATCGGCGTAGGCAGTTCTCTTGATAATGACGGATCATATATGGCTGACGCTGTATTTACGGAATTAACAGAATGGCCGATAGGAATTTCGGTCAGAGTGCTCGCTTCTCTTAATTCCTCGGCTGTATTTATTAAACATTCATCGGTTATCTGGAAAGAAGGAGGTATGCCAAGCGTATGGGCCGTATCAGAAGCAGATAGAGTCTTTACAAAAAAGATAACCATCGGCCGCATCCTCGGCGATTCGATTGAAGTGTACGAAGGACTTAAAAATGGCGATCGCTACATTATAAACCCCACGCAAAATATCCGCGAGGATATGTTGCTTGGCGACGCCATAAAAACCACTGTGTCGAAAGACGGCGAAGCGACGCTGCCTGATAAGTCTGGCGGGCATGAAAACATGCCGGGAATGTAAATCTATCTTGTATGTTTAACAAAATAATTTCTTGGTCTCTTGGAAACAAAATTATCGTGCTTGTCATAGCCGGGATTATGACGATAGCGGGCTTGTGGAGTATTGCTACGATGAAAGTGGATATTCTTCCAGATATCAACAAGCCGACTGTTACAGTGTTTGCGGAAAGCCCTGGCATGGCAGCTGAGGAAGTCGAGAAACTCATTCTCAACCCGATTGAATCTGCTATTGCGGGAGCTCCCGGAGTTGAGCGCATACGAAGCAATGCATCGTTTGCGCAAGCAACGATTAATATGGAGTTTGCTTGGGGGAGCGACACGTTGCGTAATAGGCAGATAGTGCAAGAACGCTTGGCGCAAGCAGTGTTGCCGCAAGGGGTAAGGCCAACTCTCGGTCCGTCAACATCGCTCCTCGGAGAGATTGCATGGATCGGGATAACATCGTCTAATTCAAAGATTTCCCCGATGGAACTTCGAACACTTGCGGATTGGACGATCCGTCCTGCGTTGATCAAAACGCCGGGAGTTGCAAATGTGCTTATAATGGGCGGCGATGTCCGCGAGTGGCAGATAAATATAAATGCCGAACGGATGCGTCGCTACGGGGTAATGATTGATGATGTCCGAAAAAATGTAGAAAATACGCTTACGAACAAAAGCGGGGGTATTCTTACCGAAGATGAAAAAGAATATGTTATTCGTATACTTGCCGCGCCAAACGGGGCCTCCGAATTGCAAGATATTTCTATCGGGCGCAATAGCATGGACGGTCGTCCGCTAAGGCTTGGCGATATCGCGTCGGTTGTGGAGGGAGCGAGTATTATTCGTGGGAGCGGAGCAATTGATGGAATGGCCGGTGTTATCATGCGGATTATAAGACAGCCAGATGCGCAGACTCTTACTGTTACTGATGATATAAATGCAGCATTCAACTCGCTTAGAGCCAGTCTTCCTGACGGAGTTGAATTCCATTCGAATCTTTTTCGGCAGGAAAATTTCATTCGCGCTGGGCTGAAAAATGTGGAACGAGCGCTTCTTGACGGCACCGTCCTCGTCATTTTAGTTCTTATCATCTTCCTTATGAATATGAGAACGACGATGATAACACTCACAGCAATTCCTTTGTCTATTCTTGCAACGGCGATTGTATTCAGGTTTTTCGGTTTTTCTGTAAATGTGATGACATTGGGCGGTATTGCGGTCGCGGTGGGAGAACTTGTTGATGATGCAATTGTTGGCGTTGAGAATGTTTTCCGCCGCTTGCGTCTGAGGTTGCTTTCTGGCAAGAAAGAGAATCGCGAAAACGTTATTTTATCCGCTTCAACGGAAGTTCGTAATTCAATAGTGTACGCGACAATACTTGTTGCGGTGGTATTTCTACCAATATTCTTCATGCCTGGAATCGAGGGGCGATTGCTTATCGCTCTTGGGTCCGCATACCTCGTGTCTCTTTTTGCGTCTATGATCGTGTCACTTACCGTAACGCCGGTTCTGTCTGCTCTGCTGCTCAGCGACAAATCATTAGCTGGTCATGAAAAAGAAACCAGAGTTGTGCAAAAAATCAAAGAGCGCATAACACCTTGGATTTATTGGTGTATTGCCAATGTAAAAAAAATAGGCAGCGTTACGGTCGCTGCGCTATTTATCACTGCTGGGATGTATTTCTTTGCGGGCAATGAAGGAATTCCTCCGTTCAATGAAGGATCCATGGTGGCTATGGTTTTCTTGCCGCCGGGCACGGCGCTCTCCACAACAAATGAATACATGATAAAACTTGAGAACGCCATCCTTCAAGTTAAAGGCGTGCGGCAAGTAAGCAACATTGCGGGACGAGCATTGGCTGATCCTCATGGAGGCAGTGCGAATTCAAGCGAAGTTCAAATTGCGCTTAAACCAGGATTTGAGGGCGAGCGCGATCGAATTTTCAAAGATATTCAGGCGGTGCTTGATCGGTTTAGCGGCGCGGATTTTAGTTTGGGGCAACCGATTACGCATCGTGTAGAGATGTTGCTCTCGGGAGTGCGATCGCCAATCGTGGTTAAGGTGTTTGGTGACGATTCGGATAAGATGGATCGCGCCGCTAAACAAGTACTTTCTGAGCTTGAGAAACAAA
>JBBTYG010000124.1:0-2453 GCA_038061855.1 Patescibacteria group bacterium
CCCACGAGCTTCAGTTCTGCGAGCCCGACATACGCCGGGGCATGAAGGTCATCGCGCACGGCGTGGAGACCGATACGCAGCTCGGCTTCCTGCGCCGCAACCAGTGCGACATGTTCCAGGGCCACCTGTTCGGCGAGCCGATGTCGGCCGCGTTGACGAAGATGGTGGAAGTAAAAATAGATGGACATCAAAATAAAACCCATTGGTTTTGCAAAAAATCAGGAACGGAAACATTTCGGCAATTGGCGTGATGTTATAACCGACATTGTTGTAAATGACGAATACAAAGAGGCACTAAAAGGGCTCGAGGATTATTCTCATTTGGTGGTGGTTTATTGGATGCACGGAGTGAAAACATGCGACATACTGCACGTTCCGCAGGGAAAGATCGGAGAAGTGCCAGAGGTTGGAATTTTCGCTTGCCGCTGCGCGCAGCGGCCAAACCCTATTGGTGTTTCAACCGTAGAGATAAAAAGTATCAAAAATGCAGTAGTAACAGTGAAAGGCCTTGACGTGATTAAAGACACGCCGATATTGGATATCAAGCCGTATACGCCGCAGTACGATACCGCTCGCGATCCAAAAGTTCCTGATTGGGTAAATAAATTGGATTACTAAAAACACATGACTCAATTCCAAAAAATAACTTTGTTTCTTCTCCGTATTAGTTTGGGGTGGTTGTTCTTTTGGGCTGGGATTACTAAAGTTCTTAACCCAGCATGGTCCGCAGCCGGATATCTGCAAGGCGCAAAAACATTTACCGGTTTCTACAAGTGGCTTGCGTCGCCAGGCATGCTGCCGCTTACAAATTTTGTGAACGAATGGGGGCTTACACTGTTAGGCATATCGCTAATCCTAGGAATCGGCGTGAGATTGTCGTCAATTTTCGGCGCGTTGCTAATGTTCCTCTATTATCTTCCAATTCTCAATTTTCCGTATCCGAACACTCATTCGTTTTTAGTCGATGAGCATATTGTCTACATTACGGCGCTGCTTTTTCTAGCGGCGACGAGAGCTGGACGGGTATGGGGTTTAGAAAAATGGTGCTCGAATCTGCCAATATGCTCTAAATTTCCACGCCTTCGCGAGTGGTTTGGATAGAAAAGCGAAAACAGTCTTTGTTATACTTGGAGAATGGTTATCAAAAAGCTCGGTCATTGTTGCATGGTAATCGAGGAAAATGGACTGCGCATACTCACGGATCCGGGAACATACTCGACACTGCAAAGCGAGGAAAAAAATGTTGATGTTATTCTTATCACGCACGAGCACGCCGACCACTATCACGTTGATTCTGTGCGCGCGATTCTAAAAAACAATCCTCGCGCAAAAATAATCACCAATTCTGCCGTCATTGCCCTGCTCGCCAAGGATGGAATACAATGCCAGATACTCGAAGACAGCCAAAAAATAACAGAGAACGGAGTTGTAATTGAAGGAATCGGAAACGTTCATGCGGTTATATATCCTTCGCTTCAGCCGGTTCAAAATACGGGATATTTCATAGCGGATAGATTATTTTATCCCGGTGACGCGCTGGTGAATCCAGGCAGGCAGGTGGAAATTTTAGCGGTGCCGATTGCCGGGCCATGGCTTCGAATGTCGGAGGGAATCGATTATGCAAAAGAGCTCAAACCGAAAATCTGCTTCCCGGTGCACGACGGCATATTAAAAGTTCCGGGACTAGTGCATCGCATACCGCAGATGATATTAGAGCCGATAGGAATTAAATTTAAAGTCCTCGAGATTGGAAAACCAGAGGAGTTTTAAACTTTCGGAGGCGGCAACAAAAAAAAGAAGCCAGCCCGAAAGACGATTCGAGCTGGTGGTTTTGTTGCGCGCCTCACGACGCTTAATGCGGCCTCCCTACGCAGAGAGGTTTTAAGGTTTTCAAAAGGTGTTTTTTCACCGGAGCTCAATTTTCTTAAAACCATCACTGCGGGGTACCCTCGCTTCAGTTGCCGCATTTTGAAGGAACTATTTAATTATATTTAAGGCAGTCGGGAAATACAAATGAAATGTAGTAGAATAAGTTAGAAAAATATCTTATGAATAAAGATCCATTCGGACCGGAATATGTTATTCGTGTATGCGACCCCCAAATTGGAATGACGGGTTTTTTAGTAATAGACAATACGGCGGTCGGCGTCGGAAAAGGAGGCATTCGCATGACGTCAGGCGTTACGGAAGAAGAAATGTTGCGGTTAGCAAGGACGATGACATGGAAAAACGCGCTCGCGGGGATTCCGTTCGGCGGCGCGAAAGCGGGGATTGTTTGGAATCCGAGCGGCTCGATTAAAGGCAGCCCAAAAAAGGAGAGTTGATTATTAAAAATGTTGATGAGATAAAGCAAGAACTAGATAAAATAGATGAAATAAAATCATACAGCTTGCGAGATTACGGCGTTTTTAGCATAAAATATAAAGATTCATTCTATCAGCCATATGCAACAA
>JBBTYG010000125.1:0-7146 GCA_038061855.1 Patescibacteria group bacterium
AAAGGGAATACTGGCGGGAGCGCTTCGTATGGCGCGGCGTACATCATCGCGGAATCGAATATAGACTATCGCGCCCGAGGTTTGTTTTTGCCAACAACCGATGCGGCTGCGAATGCGTCATGGTTTGCGGGAGTGCCGTATACCGGCGGCGGATTCCAGATTGGCAATTCAAGCGTGCATACGACAGACAACGCATCGGGTCCATATCTCAAGAGCAATGCAAAATTATTTATAAACACTAGCGGATGGGTTGGTATCGGGACATCGAGTCCCAATGGAATCCTCCATGTGGTCACGACCGGAGGGACGACACCGTTGCGTGTCACCAACAGCGATTACAATGGTACGACTGTCGGGAGCGGTTTTAGCTTTACGCTCGGAGCGGCGAGCGGAGATACATATTCGCGGTTGCAGGCTTTCGACGCTGGAGGCGCTTCATCCGCCAGCCTCGTTCTCAATAGTGCTGGTGGCAATGTCGGCATCGGGACGACGGATCCCACGAGCACGTTAACCGTTGTCGGCGAAATAAAAACTACGTCCGGCGGCATGAGATTCCCGGACGGGACGCTTCAGACGACCGCTAGCGGCGGCGCGAGCCAATGGACGACTAGCGGTTCGAATATTTACTACAACACTGGCAACGTCGGGATCGGGACGGTGAGTCCTGGGGCATTGTTAGATGTTGCATTGGGCACTAAAAAAATTACAATTCAACCAAACAATTATGGCAATAACACGATCGGTAGTAATGGGTTGCCATTGAGACTGACGGTGGATAACGACAGCGTCCGTTCAATGTATTTGGTTAAAGCTAGCGACCTTTCGTTAGCGGTAGGGTTGGGTGACGGCACGCCGGACGCGAGATTGGAAATATATGGCGGCGGTGGAACATTTCCGAAATTAATGATTTCTTCCGCGGAGAATACGGATGGAGATCTGATGATTGTTACTTCCAGCGGCACCGTCGGGATCGGAACGACGATGCCGGCCGTAAAATTGCAGGTTGTGGGAGACATCCGTGTCGGGAACTCTGGCACGAACGGCTGCGTACAGGGTTTCGGAGGAACGGCACTGGTTGGGACGTGCACATCCGACGCAAGATTGAAAACTGGCATCTCACCGCTTGTTGGCGCGCTTAATAAAGTAATCCAGCTCCAACCAGGGTATTTCTATTGGAAATCTTCCGAATACCCGGAATTGCGTCTTGGCAACGAACGAAATCTTGGCTTTATCGCTCAAGATGTTGAGAAGGTGATACCGGAACTGGTGTCTACGGATGTGAATGGTTACAAAGCGGTGAAATATGGCGCCGAACTCCAGATGTGGACCATCGAAGCCTTGAAAGAACTTAAAGCTGAAAACGACGCGCTCAAAGCCAGAGTTAAGACTTTGGAGGATAAATTACTGTAGGCGTGGAACTGTTTTCCGCTACTCCATGTGCATCCTTTCTTTGAATTCTTTTATTTTTTTCTGAAGATCGGGATATTTTTTGAGATAAGGATCTGATGCAACAAGCGCTAGAGCGCAATCGCGGCTTGTTTTTATAACCGCAATATCTTGAAGTCCTCGCATCGCATAATCGGGGATGCCGGTTTGCGCTTCACCTAAAAATTCTCCGGGGCCGCGGAATTTCAAATCCTTTTCCGCAAGCTCAAGGCCGCTTTTCGCCTCGACGACGGTCTGCAACCGTTCATGAATTGCTTTTCCTTCGGAGTCGGTGAAAAGAAAACAATATGACTTGTGCTCCCCGCGTCCGACTCGCCCTCGAAATTGATAAAGTTGCGCGAGCCCGAACCGTTCGCTTCCTTCAATTATCATGATTGAAGCGTTCGGCACGTCAACGCCGACTTCGATAACCGACGTTGAAATGAGAATATCAATCGTCCCCCGCGAGAAATCTTCCATGATGCGCTTTTTCTCCCGCGAAGGAAGCTGTCCGTGGAGCATCCCGACTTTCAAATCCGGGAATATCCTGTTTGAAAGTTTTTCATATTCTTCTTTCGCCGATTTAACGCCGCTCCATGGATTCCAGGCTGATCCGTTCTTCGCGTCAGCCTCAACTTCCTGTTCAATCCGCGGGCAGATAACAAACACCTGCCGTCCGGTCTTGACCTCCGCGCGGATAAAGGAGTATGCGCGATCACGCTCCAAAGGCGGCACGATTCTTGTCTCAATCGTTTTCCGGCCGGCGGGGAGTTCAGTAATTAGAGAAATATCTAAATCACCGAATATCGTGAGCATAAGTGTCCGCGGAATAGGAGTCGCGCTCATGCTTAGAAAATGCGGCGCAGTGGGCGCGGATTCGCTGCGAAGTAATGCAGCGCGTTGCTTTACCCCGAAGCGGTGCTGTTCATCAATAACTACTAACCCCAGGTTTTTAAAGGTCAATCCCGACGAAAGGTTAGATTTTTTAGACCTAGAAATAAGCGCGTGGGTTCCAAGCACGATATGTATATTTCCCGACTGGACCCCTCCGACGAATTTCTTTTTTTGCAAGTCGCTCTCAATGTCTTCGTCGTAGAGAACTTTCGATCCTCCACCGGTAATGATTCCGACGGAAACTTTTCCAAAAAGTTTAAACCGCCCAATGAGCTTTTTGAGCGTTGCGTAATGCTGGTGCGCGAGCACTTCGGTCGGAGCCATAAACGCTGTTTGATAGCCATTCTCTGCGGCAATGAAAGCCGCAAGCGCGGCAACTACTGTTTTGCCAGAACCCACGTCCCCCTGGAGAAGCCGATTCATCGGAGCGCCTTTTTCCATGTCTTTAACGATCTCCCAGAGCGCTTTCTTTTGCGAAAACGTCAGCTGGAAGGGGAGCGCCCCGAGAAACATTTTGAGCTTTTCGATGTCCGCGGATATTCGAGGAGCTCTCCTTTTTGAAAGCTCGATTTTTTGGAGGGCGCTATATACTTGGAGCAGGAATAAATCCTCAAATGAAAACCTTCGCCGCGCGCGTTCTGCGTCTTCTAATGTGCTTGGGAAATGAATTGATGAAAGCGCTTCAGGAAGTCTCGGAAAGCCGTTCTTTTTTATTATTTCCTCGGGAATCCATTCTGACGGGAACTGCGCGGCTTCGAGAATCGGCTTGATTAAAAAACGCAAACCCCGCGAAGTAAGACCGCGCGTTTCGGGATACACCGGAACAAGACGGCCTGTATGCTTTGTTTCCTTGTTTTCGGCTTCAGCAAAAGATTTGGAAAGAAGTTCATACGCGGGATGGCTCAGGCATAACTCTCCGTTTGAAAACGATACCTTTCCGGAAAAATTTGCGAGCCGCCCGGGCTTTAATGTCTGTAAAATATACGGTTGATTAAACCAGACCGCTTTAATGATTCCCGAATCATCCCGAATCGTTGCTTCGACGAGCGTCATTCTCTTTCGCCACGCGTGCCGCATCTCCGCGTCCTCTATTGTGCCTCGAATTGTTACCGTCTGGCCCGCCGAGACATCAGAAATACTGAATATTTCGGAAAAATCTTCATAACGAACTGGAAAGTGCCACAGCAAGTCTCGAACGGTATCGAGTCCGAGCTTCTGAAGTTTTTTCAAAAAGCCCGGAGGAATCCATGGCGTTTCGGATAGGGGAGTTTCTAAATATATCCCGCTGCCCATCATGTGCGGGATATTTTACCATAAAAATCATTTCGGCGCACAAAAAAGAAAAGAGGTACAGAAAGACGGTATTGCCGATGAGGAAAGAAGCGGTCATGGCGGCATGCAACACGAGGTGGCGGCTAACCATAACATGAATATTCCGTGCATCGTGCCCCCACCAGGATTCGAACCTGGGACCATCTCCTTAAGAGGGAGCTGCTCTACCAACTGAGCTATAGGGGCACGATGCACGGAATGCATCACAGGTTTATTTTCGATGAACGAACCAATTGCAAATTATTTTGCCAGAATTGATTGCCATGCTGGGCGGCAGGGCAATCAATTGTCCTCAGGATAAAAGGATCCGTCTCTGGTGGAAATATAGGCGTTTAATTTTGCACGGCCAAACGCTAAAAGTATTGTATATAAATCCGCAGGAATTTTGAAGAAGCTGGCATAAAGATATCGCGAGAACTTGCCGCCAAAACTTAGGTTTTTAAGTTCGGACAAGTAGTGCAAAAAATCATCCGTCTATCAATCAATTCGCTTTGCGCCTCCGGAGGGATTCGAACCCCCAACAACTGCTTCGAAGGCAGCGATGATATCCATTTCACCACGGAGGCCTTCTTAGTGGTATACTACTTATACAATATTTCAATTTTGAATGGAAATTTTTGTTTTTCAAATTATCGTATTGCTTTTTTCGGTGGTGATTCACGAAGTTTCACATGGATATGTCGCTGAACATCTTGGAGATCAAACTGCCCGGCTCGCGGGGCGGCTTACCTTGAACCCGCTAAAGCATCTTGACCCGCTTGGTTCCGTTATTCTTCCTGTAATTCTTGCTGTTACTAATTCCCCGTTTATTTTCGGCTGGGCAAAACCGGTGCCTTATAATCCGAATAACTTGCGCGATCCGGTTAAGGGCGGTGCCAAAATCGCCGCCGCCGGACCGATTTCAAATTTCGTCATCGCAATTACTTTCGCGATCGCGTTCCGAATCGCCGACTCCGTTTCTGCGCCGGAGCTTCTTCTGCACCGCTTTGCGGATGTAGTGAGTATCAATATCCTGCTTGCAGTCTTCAACCTCGTACCCATCCCGCCGCTTGACGGCTCGAAGCTCTTGCCAACCATCCTGCCGCGAAACGAAACAAGCGCCCGTGTACTAAACTTTCTAGAGCAGAATGGATTCATCCTGATATTATTGTTTCTTTTCTTCGGTATCGACATCATCCGCCCGATTATCGAGGCACTTTTTAATTTCCTTCTCCGTTTTCCATCAGCATAAATTTTCAATTATTAACCACGATCGTGAGATTTAATAAAATTCAATTTTTGGCGGTGCGGAATGTGCGTAAAAGTGGGGGTGAAAAAATAATCAACAGGTTAAATGCAAAATCCGCGTTTTTGTGCGCGGGCTTCTGTTTTCTATTTTATGCGGGATAGAGAACCCTACACCAATTTTGCCAATTTCAATTAACCCTTGAAAAATAAGGGGTAGGGGGGCATCCTGGATTCCCGCTTTCGCGGTAATGACATTTTCTTTGACATGTAAGCCCATCATGCTTTACAATCCTTGAGTTGCTTCGGCAATTTTTATTTTAACCAGCGACTCGGTATTTCAGTGTCATAAGTCAAAAGTTATAGGTTTCAAGTTGTTATTGCATGCCCACACTTCATCAACTTATAAAAAAAGGGAGGCATCCATTGAAGTCGAAAACAAAAGCTCCGGCTTTGTCTTTTTATTTTAACACAATCCAAAACAGGCCCGTGGATTCGAGCTCGCCGTTTAAACGCGGCGTGTGTCTTAAGGTGTTTACTACAACGCCAAAAAAACCGAACTCCGCTTTACGGAAAGTTTGCAGGGTGAGGCTAACAAACGGGATGGAAATAACAGCCTATATTCCTGGCGAAGGACATAATCTCCAAGAGCACTCGATCGTAATGGTCCGCGGAGGAAGAGTAAAAGACTTGCCGGGGGTTCGCTATCACGTTGTTCGCGGAATACTCGATACTGGTGGCGTGGAGAACCGGAAACAGCAGAGGTCGAAGTATGGGGCGAAAGCTCCGAAATAAATATGCGATGCTAATAATTAATCCATGCGAATAACGCGAATAAAATGTTGATTCGCATCATTCGCATAATTCGTATGTTCGCATCGGTAACATCATGAGAAAAAAACGAGTATACAAAAAATTCTACGAGGCCGATCCGAAATTCGAGCGAATTGATATCGGAAGATTTATCAATTACGTCATGGAGGAGGGAAAGCGTTCAATCGCGGAGCGGATTGTGTACGACGCGTTCGAAAAGATAAAAACAGTAACCAAAGAAGATCCCGCAAAAGTTTTCGATAAGGCGCTCGAGAATGCTTCGCCGCTTTTGGAAGTCGTATCTCGGCGCGTTGGTGGAGCAAACTACCAGATCCCAGAGGAAGTTAAACCTGGGCGGAAGTTCGTTCTTGCGGTCCGATGGATTATCAAAGCGGCCAGAACCAAAAAAGGGAAGCCGATGGCGGAGAAACTTGCTGAAGAGATAATTGCGGCATCGAAGAATGAGGGCGCGGCAATTAAGAAGAAACAGGATACGCACAGAATGGCGGAGGCGAACCGCGCATTCGCGCATTTCGCTCGAAAACAGAAATAGTGCGTTAACATTTCAAATCGATATCTTTGAATTTTGATATTTAATTTTTGATTTATGTAACAAATTTTATGCCAAGAGCTTATCCATTAGAAAAGATCCGCAATATAGGCATCATCGCGCATATCGACGCTGGGAAGACAACCGTCTCGGAGCGGATTCTTTTTTACACCGGAGTGTCGCATAAGATCGGAGAAGTGCACACGGGCGACACTGTTATGGATTGGATGGAACAGGAAAGAGAGCGTGGAATTACCATTACATCTGCCGCAACGACCGCGTTTTGGACGCCAACATACTATGCAGGAGATAAAAAACAAGAGTATCAAATAAATCTTATTGATACGCCTGGACATATTGATTTTACCGTGGAAGTGAAACGCTCCCTCCGCGTGTTAGATGGCGCAGTCGTGGTTTTTGACGGTGTCTCTGGCGTTGAACCGCAGTCGGAAACGAACTGGCGTTATGCGGATGAGTACCACGTTCCTCGAATTTGTTTTATCAACAAGCTGGATCGAATGGGCGCGAGCTTTGAAGGAAGCCTCGCCTCGATAAAAGAACGTTTGACTTCAACCGCAATACCCGTCCAACTGCCAATAGGCCTTGAGGAGCGCTACAGCGGCATTATTGACCTGCTTGCGCACAAGGCGTATGAATTTCACGGCGAGCACGGCGAAAAAATTATAGATATTCCGATTCCGGAAAATATGAAGGCCGAAGTGGAAAAACGCCGCCACGAACTTATCGAGAAAATCGCCGACAACGACGACGAGTTAATGACGAAATATCTCGATGGGAAAGAAATACCGCTTGACGATCTCCGCAGAGTGCTTCGAAAGGCTGTTATCGCGAACAAAATCGTTCCGGTGTTTTGCGGATCGGCGCTCAAAAACAAGGGAGTACAATTC
>JBBTYG010000126.1:0-3237 GCA_038061855.1 Patescibacteria group bacterium
CTCCGGAACAACCGACAGACTTGAGATTATTGTTTTCCCGACGCGGGAATTTGAGCGCGTGCTCCTCGAAATGCTTTCTTGCTTCTTCAGTTTTCCTGTAACTTCCAGCAATTTCAGATACACGTTTCTTCCACTCTTCTTTTGAAAGCGGCTCATTGAAAAAGTAATTGGACTTGTGCCGGAGGCTCACACAGCCGAAACAATTTTGCACGCCGGAGCAATTAAAGAGAAACCATGAATCGAGACATTCAAATGCGTTCTGACCCCATGCTACGCCGGAGCTTTTTTGCACATTTACCCCCTCGTACGTTCGTTCGGTTTCCTGTCCGAAATATGCGTCGAATGTATCTTTACAATTCATCAATCCTCGCGAGTATGCGCAATTTTCGTTTTTCGGTCCCGAATTGAAACACAGATAGCAATCCTTGTTCCCTCCGGCAAAGTTCGTATATTCGCTATTAATGTTCGGACCAGTGTGAACGCTCGAGTATGTCGCAGATTTCGGGACTTTCTCTGAAAGTTGCTTAAGTTGATCAAAAAATGGTCTGGACGAATCATATTCTTGCGCATATGCTCCCGCGTCCCACTTGTCCGAAAACCAACAATCGTTGCAGTAGGTGGTATAGGATGATTTGGGATGATACATCGTAACAACCGACTTACCGCACAGCTTGCAGGTGCTTTTATAGAGCGTCCGCTCGTTTCTAAACACCGCACGCCGCTTGAACCGGCACTCGGGGCACAGATTCGGCGGCGGCACGCCCATCTTCTCGTAAAATCCGATATTCGAAGCGTCGAGCGCAAATTGTGATTTACAGTTCTGGCAGGTTTTTGCTTGCCATGAGATTGTTGAATTGGTTTCTGAATTCATAAGTTAGTTTTCTTATTTTTCATTCCATGTTTCGCATAAACTGCTGGTTGGCGGGCGAGTTAATTAGAAAACAAAACTTCTATTGCCTTATAGAGCTTGGTATAGTATCTCGATACTGTTTTTATTTTCACCGATGTAGAATTTTGCGACTTCTGCTCGAAGCGAAAGGAGTTGAAACGAATCATTTTTCCATTTTGGGTCGTCGAGTGTTAGGTCTATCAGCACGAGCGCGCGCTCAAGGGCCGAGAGGAATTCGCTCCCTCCTCTCTCCTGCCACACACGTGCGCGCTCGAATTCTGAACCAATGAAAAGCAACTGCTCGCGCTTTTGGAACATTTTCCACCGGTTGAGGGTCATTCGGATAGTACACTTAAATCTCTAATTACCATCTCGACGGCATTTTTGATTTCCTCGGATTGTATCTCCATCGTCCTATTACCTGCGGCAGGGCGGATGTTGATGAGCGAGACGAAATCGATACGACCGGTATCCGGATATACGTTCGCGCCCCATAGGTCTCCTCCGGACGACCCGTCTTGTATGAGTTCGTCGGCGCAATCAACGTGCAGTTCACAGCCATACGCGAGAATCTTGCGCTCGATGTCCACTACCACTTTTATGAATTTTTCAGAAGGCGGCAATTCGGTTTTCTCTTTTATGATCATTGTGATTACGCAACCTCTGAATTATAGCACCTTTCGCAGTATACAATCTCGGGTCTTTCTGGCGCGTATGAAGTTTGGATCGGAGCGTTGCATTTTGCGCAATTCCTATTCCAGAGTTTCGGTGGATTGATGCGCGCCATTCTGTCAATATGCCGGCAATCGGGACACTTTCGCGGAATCGGGAAATCGAATCGGCGGAAGAGCGCAAGTTCTGCGGGAATCATCCGGAATGCTTTCCCACATGTTTTGCATCCCAGAATTTCTTTGAGAATTGAGTTTTGTATGTCGCGAATGCTGTCAGGAATTTTGTCGGCGGGCAACGTTACGACGTGAGCACTTGGTGTTGGGTCGCGCCATTTCCATCCTCTTTGCAAAATTTCCTCTTTCGTAAGTGGATAATATTGAACTGCCGTAGTTTCGTTGTATGCAAACGGGCTCAAATCGTATGGCAAAAAATCTCCATAGCGCCACGTTCTTCCCGCTGAATCCACATACGGATTATTATTCATACTTTCCACTATCCGCGCCCGCATAGCGGCATATTCCTCCGGCGAATATTGTTTATTCAAAATCCTGTACTGTTTTTTCTTAAGGTTAATACAGCCGAAGGTGTATGAGCACGACACATTGTACATTCCGTATTCAACTTCCATGGTCCCTTGGTGCCACGCGCCGGAAGAAAACTTTACTAGGTCCGCGCCTTCGCCGACGGTTATGGAATCAATCGTTCGCTGAACACCATTTCCCCATTCCGTAAGATCATACATATCTTTCGCGGGCGCCATTGTGATAAATTGGCAGTATCGTGCATCTTCAAGTTTCCTTGCTTGGTAGCAGTTGCGAGCGTTTTTGGCATTGAATACGTAATCCCCAGTCGCGTTCACGTTTTGTGCGGAGTTGTGCATGTATTTGTATGGATGTTTGAGCCAAAAATCGCGCGCCATCTCCCAAGTTTTTTGCAACCCCGAATACGTATCGAGACGATATTCTTTGACTTTTTTGAAGTACTCTTCTTTCGAGTATGGTTCGTTCCAAATATGATATGACTTGTTTCGTAGGTTGATGCAACCAAAGCAATTCGTGCATCCCGTGCAGCTTTTTATGAAATAGGATTCTGTACAATCTTTCGAATCTTCGGAAAAGAAAAGTTTGAATGCACCACTATTTATATCTTGATACATTAATTCCGACTCCCCGACCATGATGCAGTCCATGGAGTCCTTCACGCGAACTACGGCGCTTGAATAATGGGTGTTTTCGTCATAATCGGCGTTAAAAATAAGGTAACAGTTTTTGAGGCTGCCCGCATGATTCACATAGTCACTATTAATGAGCGTTGAGTGATCGACAACAAGCGCCATGTGGGGCGTTTTCTTTTGGAGTTCCATCATCTGCTCGAAAAAATTGCGCGATGGATCGTACTCGAGATAAAACTCCCCGTCGTCCCACTTGTCTGACCACCAGCAGGCGCTGCAATATACAACGAGTTTTTTGTCTAGAGAGAAAATCGTCACCATGTCGTTGCCGCACAAGTCACATTTTCGTTTATAGAGCACGCGCTCATTCCTAAACATGAGCCGCCGCTGAAATCTGCACTCCGGACAAAACGTCGGCGCCGGGACTTTAATTTTCGAATAAAAATCAAAGTCCGAAGCGTCTATTGTAAAAGCAGCTTTGCAGTTTTGACATACTTTAGTTTCT
>JBBTYG010000127.1:0-7309 GCA_038061855.1 Patescibacteria group bacterium
CAAAAGTGGTGCTGGGTTCATCCACCGGCTTCCGCCGGTGGCTTTCTGGGGCTGTGGTAAAAAATTAGATCGCTGAGTTTAAAAAGCTTTCCGTTTTAAGATTAAAGCTTTAAACTATTTTAATGGGTAAACGAATTTTCGGCTTCAACAGAAACGTCTTTTTTCTGGGGCTCGTGAGTTTCTTTAATGATATTTCGAACCAGATGGTGCAATCAGTAATGCCTGTATTTTTAACGACGGTTCTCGGAGCGTCGGCTTTTTTTGTAGGAGTGCTCGAGGGCGTGGCGGATGCTTTGGCTAGCGTGCTCAAGGTTTTGTCTGGTTGGTATTCCGACAGGATTGGGAAGCGGAAGATTCCGACCGTAGCGGGGTACGCTCTTTCTCTAGGAGTACGGCCGCTTCTCGCTCTCGCATCCAGTTTTTCGCAAGTTTTTTCTCTGCGGATTATTGATCGTATCGGAAAAGGAGTCCGTGATGCTCCGCGAGATGCGTTGATTTCCGAGTCAATCGAGCCGAGAGAGTACGGAAAGTCATTCGGCCTTCAGCGGGCATTTGATGCCTTGGGTACAATGATCGGCCCGCTTCTCGCTTTCTTGTTTCTCCCTCTTTTGAATAACAGTTATAGATCGCTGTTTATCGTCGCTTTTGTGATCGGCCTTGGCGCGCTCGCCAGTTTTATTTTTGTGAAAGACGTTCGAAGTCCGAATGTCGCAAAATCTTCTCCGCCCAAGCCCGACACTAAACTTTTTAAGACGAATAAAAGGTTTATTTTCATTGTCGGATCGATTTTCGTATTCGGAATGGGGACATTGCCGATCATCCTTCTGCTTTTGAAAGCGCAGGAAGTCGGCATTTCAAGCGGAAGCTTACCCCTTGTTTATTTTATATACAACCTGTCTTTCGTTGCCAGCGCAGTTCCATTGGGGAAGCTTGCGGACAGGATCGGCGAGGGAAAAGTTATCGCTGGCGGGTTTGCGGCGGCGCTTCTCGCGTATCTCGGGCTTGCCGGCACGAGCGATATCGTGCTCACGATTTTACTTTTCGCGCTTCTTGGTCTTTACTCGGCGGCTACGGATGGAGTTGAGCGCGCTTTTGCTTCAAAACATCTAAGTCGCGATATTTTGGCATCCGGCCTTGGGTTTATGAATATGGCGATCGGGTTTTCCTCGCTTGTCGCTGGAGTAGTCGGTGGATTATTATGGACGCGTTTTGGGTCTGCGGTTGCGCTAGATTACGCCGGAGTGATGTCGCTAATCGGCCTCGCGCTTTTTGTGTACGTGGACAGAAGCGTGCTAGCAAAGCATGCATAAGTTTAATCGCATGATCTTTTTTCTTTTGCCGTTTCTATGTTTAGCGGGCGCGGTGTTTGGTTTATATGTTTTGATCAACAAAACGAACTCGAAACTTTCGTCGTACAATGTTTCAATCGGTGGAAAAACGTTCACCGTCGAGCTGGCCGACACAATACTTACCAGGACGCGCGGGCTATCTGGGCGTGAAAACCTGCCGGACGACTCCGGAATGCTTTTCACTTTCCCGAGTTCCACGAGGAACGGCTTTTGGATGAAAGATATGAAGTTTGCCATCGATATCGTATGGATTGGCAAAAGCTCGCCCTCCCACGTTTTGCCAGGCAAAACGTGGGAGGGCAAAGTGATCGGCGTTACGGAAAATATAATGCCTGAACCGGGGAAGCGGTTGTGGTCTCTAAAAATATATTATCCGCCGGAGGATATTGATATGGCGCTTGAAGTTAATGCTGGCGCGGTAAAGAAATACGGCTTGAAAATTGGGGATAGCGTAAGTGTTCAAAAATGAAAAATTAGCATTCGCATCACTTCTGCGTTCGATTGTTCTGAAAATATTGCTATAATACAACTATGGCTAAAAAATCTATCAACAAAGTGCGGGTCGCGATAAACGGTTTTGGGAGGATCGGGCGGGCGTTTTTGAAGGTTGCGGCGACGAGGCCGGAGCTTGAGGTTGTAGCGGTTAACGAATTGGGAGATATCCATAATATGGCATATCTTTTGAAGTACGACAGCGTGTATGGCAAAAGCGATTTGGAAATCTCGGTGGATGAAAAAACTCCTGCGATTGTCGTCGGAAACAAAAAAATAAAATTTTTGAGCGAAAAAGAACCGACGAAATTGCCATGGAAGGATTTGGCGGTTGACGTAGTTGTCGAGTCAACGGGTTTTTTCACGAGTTATGAGAAAGCGAAGGTTCATCTTGAATCGGGAGCGAAGCGGGTTGTTATTTCAGCACCAGCGAAAGATGAACCCTTCGACTCAGCTCAGGGCGGGGTTGGCGCGATGACGAGAGGAGAAACAGTTCTCGTGGGCGTGAACGAAGAAAAACTGAAGAGTTGCAAGATTAGTTCGAACGCGTCGTGCACAACGAACGCGGGGAGTCCGCTCATCGCCATTCTTGACGAAACAATCGGCATTGAAAAAGCGATTTTAAATACTGTGCACGCGTATACCGCAAGTCAGGCGATTGTGGACGCGCCGAACAAAAAAGATTATCGCGAAGGGCGCGCGGGAGCGCAGAATATAGTCCCGTCTTCAACGGGCGCGGCGAACGCGACAACAAAGGCCTATCCCGCGCTTGCGGGGAAATTCGACGGTATCTCAATCCGCGTGCCAGTCGTTGCCGGATCGATCGTTGATGTTACATTTATTTCTAAACGCGCGACGTCCAAAGAAGAAGTGAACAAAATCTTGAAAGTCGCCGCTCGCTCGGCGCGCTGGAAAAATATTTTTGCAGTTACGGAAGAACCGCTTGTCTCGCGGGACATTCTGGGAAGCTCGCATGCTTCAATCGCCGATCTAGCGTTCACGCGCGTAGTTGGAAGCAATCTGGTAAAAGTTCTCGCGTGGTACGACAATGAGATGGGGTATACGTACACGCTCGTTGACCACGTGCTAAAAGCTGGGAAACTTTTATAAACTTATGCAACAATCCATCTCATCAAACCGATCGTTAAAAGTGCAGGATATAATGACTGGGAAAATCGTGGCTCTAAACGATAGCGATGGCTTGCTCTCAGCGGTGCATCTTTTCGAGGAGCATGGTTTCGCCGGTTTCCCGGTTATCGATTCTAACAAGAAGCTTGTAGGCATACTTACCGAATTCGACCTTCTCTCTCACGGCAGCGGAATTCACATTCCGACTGCTATGGGTATTTTTGGAAGGCTCGTGCTGGAGAAGAAAGATAGCGGGGAATTAAACAGTTATTTTAAAAAGTTGCGGAGTATAAAAGTGAGAGACGTAATGAATAATAATCCGTTGACAATTCGCGCGGACAGCCCCGCGGAAGATTTGGCGGGAGAATTTTATGAGCATCACAAAGTCAACCCGATTCTTGTCGTTGATAAAGACAATAACTTGGTCGGCGTTGTAAGCCGCCACGACCTTATTAAGTTTTTTAATGAAAACTACTTGCGAACTGCCCTAGAAGAAGCGCCGCATCCAGCTAGCGGCGCCATAAGTTTGAGCCGGCGCGAGACAGAAGGAATTGCAGACCGGACCATATCGGAAATTTCGCACCGGTTCTCTTTGGTGAGCGCGAGAAGGCGATTTATGTGGAAACTTATTGCGGTTATTTCGTTTGCAATCGGTTTTGTGGCCGCGCTCGCGTGGATGTTGCGAATTGTATCAAAATAGAATTACAACCGGGGCGTATTTGACGTGTAGGGAACTGCAATTTTGTAGTGCTTGCGAGGCGTAGAGAGCTGCATCTTGCTATGCGCGTGGAGATGTAGCATAATCAAGCGCATGAGTGGTGTTGTAAAAAAAATCTTGATCGTTGAAGACGACACGTTTATTTCTTCGCTTGTTAAAGCTCGTCTTGAAAAAGAGGGATTCGAAGTTGTTCAGGCGTTTGACGGCGAAGAAGGGTTGCGGCTTCTTAAAGCGGAAAAACCGGATCTTATTATTCTTGATCTAATTATGCCGAAGTCGTCAGGGTTCGAATTGATGGAACAACTCAATATAAACGTAGAATTCAATCAAATACCGCTTATGATATTAAGTAATTTGGCGCAAGAGAGCGATATCCAAAAAGCTAAAAACCTAGGCGCGAGGGAATTTTTCATAAAAATCAGGACATCGATTGATGATGTTGTTGCAAGAGCAAAGGAGTTGATGGGTTAATTGACTTAAAACAAACAGTACAGTATATTCATACTGTTATGATCCCAGAGGAAACATTAAGAAAAATTCGTCCAGGTGCCAGGGTGCGAGTTCATGAAGGAAAAGGGAAAAGTGTGTTCGAGGGGCTTGTGATAGCCCGAAAGCACGGTTCCGAGGCCGGAGCGACTGTTACCGTTCGCGCCATTGTTGCTGGCGTCGGCGTGGAGAAAGTGTATCCAATTCACGCACCTACCATTTCAAAAGTTGATATTCTTTCTTCTCCGAAAAAAGTGCATCGTTCTAAGCTCTATTTCGTTCGCGCTATTTCAGGTTCGCGCATTCGGCAGAAATTGGGAGTTTCACTCTAAAAAAAGAAAAAAGAAATAAGCACGGAGTCCCTTCGTGGGAAACCGTGCTTTGGCCGAGATTTTGGGGAGCCACTCGGCAAGCTTGGTGAGTTTGACTAGCGGATTTTTTACATAACCTCCCTCGAAGCAATCGAGATTAAAGTATACTTTAATAGATTTGATTAGTAAATAGCCAGATCGGTTGCGGAAAATTTTTTGGAGTAATGCGGATTAAATGATATGTCGCGGTTGAAAACTTTCTGAATCTACTTATAATCTTGATGTAACGCGCGGGTGGCGAAACGGCAGACGCACTACCTTGAGGTGGTAGCGCCCGTAAGGGCGTGCAGGTTCAACTCCTGTCCCGCGCACATGCAAAAAATATTATTACTTTCAAGCGGCAGGTTTCTGATAAACAATACAAAAGTTTTTGAAAAACCGTTTAAGGATATGAAAATGGCCTATGTTATCACGGCATCGAAGGGAGTTGAGAATCTCGATTATATTGAAAGAGAAAGGAAGTTTTTCAAAGATCAAAATTTTAATTATCAAGAAGTTGATTTGGACGGAAAAAGTTCTGATGAATTAAGAGATCTTTTGAAAAATTTCGAAATAGTGTATGTAACTGGCGGTAATACATTTTATCTTCTTAAATCAATCAGACAAAGCGGGTTCGATAAAATAATTAGGGAACTTATCTCGCAAGGATTAGTTTATATGGGAGCAAGCGCGGGAAGCTATGTAATGTGTCCGAGCATCGAAATGGCGACATGGGAACACCAAAACAAGTATAATCACTGTGGCGTAGACGATCTTACTGGCTTGAATTCTGTTCCATTTTTAATAACTGCTCATTTCAAGCCTGAATACAAAGAACTAATTCAAGAGAAGATAAAAAACACTAAATATCCAGTTAAGATTTTGACCGATGAGCAAGCTATTTTAATTCAAGACGATAAAGTTGAGCTAATTGGCAGCGGATCGGAAATCATACTTTAGCGTCGTTCAAACATCCTTCGATAAAACTCAGGACAAGTTGTCCCGTCCAACGCGCCAAAAAAGAAATTGTCAGCCCCCAACCTTTTCGGCGGGGGCTTTGTGATTGTTTTCGACTGTGTCGGCTCGTGAGGTCAAACGGCGAGTTGCAGTTGGGCTGAGTAATCGACGCCGTCCGCCTCAAAGATTTCAAAGAGAATATGCTCATCTGAATCAATCGGTTCCGGCTCGAACAATGAATCAGAGAGTCCGTCGTGAACATCCGCGGCGATAGTATTGGCGCGTTCGGCGCAGATATTGTCGTACATCGCCTGAAGTTTTTCCGGATGGAGCGCTTCGAGTTGTGCTTTCCGATCCCGGTATCTTTCAAGCTCCTCTAATCCTTCGCAGAGAAGGTCTTTCGCTTGATCGATTAAGTGGCAAAGCGCTGGTCTCGCGGCGATGAGTTCCTTAACTTGCTTCGGAGTGAAAGTGTGTCGGTCTTCCGTGATGAGCAGACTCCACAGTTCGTGGGTTTGTTTTTTCATGGTTTTTCTTTCGATACTTGTTTCTGGTTTCAGAATTTTTATTTTTGGGATTGCTAAAAAGAGATTATCTCTTCGGTTTTTCATTGTCAACCTCTTCATATTAGCCTGGTGATTGGGCTGCTCGCCAAGTTTGATCTGCCCCTTGACTTTTTGTTTCGAATCAGTATAGTTTTAATCAGAATCGAGTTCTTTGAAATTTTAAGCAGGCGGCGGTTTTTAGCGTGTCATCTATAGATTTTGTGATACTAGATGATGGCGAACTAAAAACCGTTGCCTGCGAAAGATCGGGTTGCGGTGATTAAAACAAAACCGACGTGTTTCGCCGGGGTAAAAATCCTTGGCGGAATGTGTCCAAAAGAGAAAGTACTGGTGAGTTATGTCAAGCATAATGTGTCAGGACGGCGTTGATTTCGGCAGGGACCTTCGATTACTTGCTGAAATGACAATCACGGGGAACAAGCCGACGGTTGGTGCCGGCAGGGAGTTTTACTCCGCACTTGCGCACGACGAAGAGTTGTTTGAGAAAACCGTTGAATTCGTTCTGTCACAAGGGATTCCAGGGTCAGTGGAAATCTACGTTCAGTCAACGCCGTCAGTGCCAAGTGAAATCCGCTACATTACATGGACCGACGAGGTTGTTAACAATCCCTCGGGTCTTGTGTGTATGAGGCTGGTGGCGCCTCTGAGGGATGGGGAAGGTATGCTCCTCTGCGGCGAGATTCTTCATCGCTCGCGTGAGATGGGAGCTGCTCCAAATCTCCGTCACGCGGTTGCGCTGCGCAACAATCAGGAAAAAATTCCAGCATCCTGGCGGCCCTACGAGCTGCTTATCGCGGGTTCCATAGGGGAAAACGGATCCCCGAACACGCGGTTCGTGGTTGTCATGAAGTACATTCAGCCGTCATGGCGTTTGATGCCACGCAAGACTGGCGGCGGATTCGGAAAAAATGTCCGGCTGCTCGGGATTGAGCAGATCACTCCGCCAAGTAATTGACGAAGTATGGTGGAAAAAACACGCCCCCGCGGGAAACCTCGCGGGGGCGCAACATTTTAAAACAAGTTTTTCGCGAGTAAGTTTTTGAAATTAAAAATCCGCAGTTTTTGCTTTTCGCATCTGCTGCGGATTCTATTTTCCGCATTGTTCATACGGTATCTTGGTTTGGGGTTTATCGGTCTTAATTTTCCGGCATGGGCTCGAACTGAGCCTGGTGGTCGGC
The DNA here is from genome assembly GCA_038061855.1 of Patescibacteria group bacterium. GTDB lineage: Bacteria > Patescibacteriota > Minisyncoccia > UBA6257 > 2-01-FULL-56-20 > JBBTYG01. The sequence goes on from JBBTYG010000127.1 coordinate 7,225, forward strand.
AATGTACTCAGCAAGCTCGCCAACTGTGAAATCCCTTCCGTTTGGCGGCGCGCCAACGGGAAGAGTAACCTTATGGCCAAGTTCC
>JBBTYG010000128.1:0-9128 GCA_038061855.1 Patescibacteria group bacterium
GTCAGCATAGTATCGAGGCAGACCGGGGAAGTAAATATTACTTTTTGTTAAGAATAATTCTAGTTTTCTTTTTTCCACTTGGATTAACTTGCTGGATAGTCAAACCATTTAGTCCGCCGCTTGAATTGAATACCAATTTTAAAACGCTGAACATTAATTCACCCGAGTTTATTTCTACGTCTACTTTAAACAATTTTCGTGAATTGGCTGTGGCCATCTTCGATGCTCCTTTAAATTTGGGATTCCGTGAACTATGCATCAAGAACAATGGATTTATTTCAATAAATGGGAAATTAATTAGCCAAGATCTATCAGATAAACTTTCTGGAGCTGGGGCAGTTAGTTTGGAGCTTTCTATCGGTAGTAGTACATCAGCTTTTTTAGTAAAGCCGGGGCAGCAAGAATGTGTAACTTTTAATAAGAAAGAAAAAAATATTAGCTATAATTTGAGTGAGAAGAAGTTTCTTTTGAAGCCGGATAATTCTATTTTAGAAAAATATGTGGAGCCAAGTAACAATCCCGAAAAACCCGGATATACGATAGAAATTGGAGATATACATCAGAACGTCGTTTTTTCTTATCGAGTCAGTTTATTGGATATGATTGTTAAATTCCTCCTCATTTTTGTATTTTGGAATTCACTTCTACTATTGGTAATTAAGCTATATAAATTTCTGAAATCTGGGATTAAAGAGATCTGACCGAGACGGGTCAGTTTGTCTCTAGAATCAAGCCCAAAGAAACCCTTACACTGATTGAAAGGTTTTGGTACCAAACCACAGAACACAGCCAAAGAAATTTGTATCGCAATTTTGAAATGATTTTTTTGGATTTATGTTTTGAATCGCCGGCGATTCTGGTGTATTATGAGCGAATGAAACCGGTACGCACCGTACAGGATATTGTGCGGCGAAAAGCCCTTGCTACTAAATCGGGAGACGCAAAAGTCACATTTAAGAATGCAGCAAGCGTCGCCATGGAGGTTTTCAAGTCATCAGGCGCAAGAATCCCCTTTTTAATTTGGTTTGCTGTTATACTTGCCGAATCAATTTTTTTGATAAAAATCGCTGCGGAAATTATTCCGCGCCAATTCATATCTCAATTATCCGATGTCGCGATAAAATCGAATTTGGCGGCAATCGTTTCTGAAAATTCGGCAATAGTACAAAACGTTTTCGCTCCTCTAGATTCTGTTTCAACTTCGAGCGCCACTAGCTCGAATGAAATGACTGCGGTAGAACAAAAAGCAGAACCTGCGGAACCACCGCCAATGACCCAACCCGCGCTTCCTTTCAAGACTACGAGCGCAACCGCTACAAGCGCGGCGGTATCAAATAAAAAGACCGCTATACAACCAAGCAAACCAAAACCAGCGCAAATTCAAACAGTAGTTACGGCTAAGTCGCTCATAGACGCCACTACTCTTTCCACAAGTGAACGGCGTGACGGCCCATACAAAGTTGAGCTCAAAACGAACGCTGGTACGTACGGCGTTATATCATGGGATCTTGGTAAAACCCAATTCACAGTTAGCCCATCCATGCCGAGTTTTTCCATTTCTTATTCCTGCAATCCATCGCCAAATATGCCTGACCACGACGCACTTGATCAAAGTCCGATGTTCAACGTACAGACATCATATAAATGCACCATAAGCCTCACTCCGACTTCCGGAAACGACCGGCAAACGCAATCTAAACAATTCTCTTTCACGACCGGCGCCGGACAACTTTTCATTACATCGCAGTCGTCTATGAATACCGTACTTAAAGATAATCTAAACACCGGAGGATTTGTTTTTAGAAACGATGATATCGAGCCGGTCACAGTCACCGGAATAGATATCGATGTCTCTTATAGGGGGCTCGACACCACAGACAGCCCCTTGATTTTGAGATTCAAAGATACTGCCACAGAACTCGCGCTCGCCGAGTACAATCTTGAAAATTTAGCGGCGGATCCTTCCATTTCTTACGCTCATTCGGGAACAAACATCCACATTCCACTTTCTTTTGTAGTAAATTCAGCAAGCCAAAAATTGCTCCCAATCAGCGTTTTAGGAGTGCATAGGTTGAGTATCTATGGAGTTAATCCAATAGTTGATATTACGCTTCGCAAGATAACGATAGATAAAAGCGCGAATAAGATAATACTCAGCATCCCGAAAATTTCGTGGTCATGCATTGTTCCCATTGGAGCATACAATCCAAACGCGACAAGCGGTCCGTATGCGACCGGCCAGGCGTGCCTTTAGTAATGAAACCCTGATTTATCAGCGCATGCTGAATGTGACAATTCTGATCTAGTTCTACGAGAAAATATTTTTCTCTTTCCATTTGTTTTCCTACGGGGTATACTGTTCTGGATGGACTTTTTTATCCGCAAGCCCCGCTATCTTAAGCCGCGTAAGATACTATTTGTTGCTCCGGAAGCGGCTCCGTTTGTGAAGGCCGGCGGTCTTGGCGAGGTTATGCTTTCGCTTCCTGCGGCGCTTGCGCAGAAGGGGTATGACGCCAGAGTGTTCATTCCGCTCTACGCGAGCATTGATACGCAAAAATATAACTTGATAACGGAATTTGACGGGCTAAAAGTTCCGACTGACGCGGAATCTGACGGCGAGGCAAAGGTTCTACTATGTAATGTCAAAAAATTCATACCAGCAGACGAAAATTCTCATGAACAGGTAATCACCTACTTCCTGCAGAATCAGGAGTATTACGAGTTGCGCTCCAATGTGTATGGATACGCGGATGATCCCACTCGCTGGGCGCTTTTGTCTCGCGGGGCGCTGGAATTCTTAGACACGACACGCGACTGGGTTCCAGACGTTATTATCGCTTCCGACTGGCAAACAGGATTTCTAATCAATTACTTGCACACTACGTATAAAAATAATCCGCGTTTCAACAAAATTGCCGCGGTTTTTGTTATTCATAATTTGTATTATCAGGGAATCTTTGATCATCGGTTCGTTTCGGAATTGGATTTTGATGACGGCAGATCGCCTATTCCATCTTTTTTCAATCCGCGCCTTGTAAAACTAAATATGCTGCGGCGGGGAATTATGTACGCGGATCTCATTTCCACTGTATCAGCAACGTACGCCAAAGAAATTATGACTTCTGAATACGGCGAGTTATTGGATGGGATACTTAAAGAACGCAGATCGCGGATATACGGCGTTCTAAACGGCATTAACTACGAAACGTTCGATCCTCAGACGAATGTCAACTTGAAGAAGAATTATGATATAAAAAGCATATCGCTTCGCGAGGAGAATAAAATTGAGTTGCAAGGACGACTGGGTCTCAAAGAAAACAAGCGAGTTTTCGTTATCGGGATTGTTTCGCGCCTCATAGAGCAGAAGGGGTTTGATTTGTTGTTTTCAATTGCCGAGCCGCTTCTTAAGGAACTTGGATTTCAGCTCGCAATATTGGGAAACGGGGAAGCAAAGTACATGTCTTTTTTCCAGGAACTTGAGAAGAAATTCCCCGGCCAAGTTGCTGCGCATTTAGTGTTCGATACCGCCCTTCCTCATCTCTTTTATGCCGGCGCCGATGCAATATTGATTCCGTCGAAATTCGAACCGTCCGGTCTTACTCAAATGGAGGCGATGCGATATGGAGCGGTGCCGATCGCGAGAAAAACCGGCGGACTTGCTGACTCGGTTATAGACTACGATCCGAAAAATTCAGGCGGCACCGGTTTCGTGTTTAAAGATTTTGATTTCATGTCGCTTGCAATTGCAATAATACGCGCCGCCGAAATTTATAAAAATCCAAGCGCATGGCACAAAATTCAGCGCCTTGGAATGAAAGAAGACTTTTCGTGGAGGCACTCTGCCGATGAATATGCGCACCTTTGCGATGTCGCCATGAATTTCAGAATTCGAGATTTAAAAGACTGATTTTGGATCAGCAAACGAACGTCGCTTACGCGCATGTATTGGGCAAATTTTATACATATCTACCAACCGGCCGAGCAGCAGCCGGATATTCTGGAATCAATCGTAGCGCAAAGCTATCGGCCGATTTTAGCCCGTTTAAAAAAGGAAAAACGTGTGAGGCTCACGCTCAACGTGAACGGCGCACTCCTTGAGCTCTTCGACAAGTATGGCTACAGGGATCTCATTGACGACATGCGAACGCTCGGACGCGAGGGTCGCGTTGAATTCACCAGTTCTGCGAAATACCATGCATTTCTTCCGTTCCTCGAAGAAGACGAGATTATCCGTCAGATAAAAATAAATAACGAGACGAATAGATTTTTTCTGGGAGACGTCTACGAACCGCAGGGATTCTTTCCGCCCGAGATGGCTTATGATCCAAAACTTGCGCCGATCATTGAAGGACTGGGGTTCAAGTGGATCATTCTCGATGAGATCGCAGCGACCGGCGCCCCTGGGCACGTTGATTACACAAAATTGCACCGGATAAAGAGTTCGAAGCTCCTTGTTTTCTTCCGCGAGCGACGACTCTCAAACCTCATAATGAGTGCAGTCGTGCGCTCCGCGGAAACTCTTGAAGCTTCCATGAGGGAGGATCTTGAGCGCGGTCGCTATCTGGTGACCGCGATGGACGGTGAAACGTTTGGGCACCACCGGCCCGGCCTCGAAAAGTTGCTTTTTGAGGTATTCTCTTCCCAAAAATTTGAGCTTATCAAAATTTCTGAGATCTCCGAGCACTTCAATGAGATCGTAACGCTCAGCCCAATTAAATCAACATGGGCATCATCCAAAGAGGATATTGAAAAAGGGATCCAATTTCTCTCATGGTCGGATCCGGAAAATGCAATCCACAAATGGCAGTGTGAACTTGTGAAGATTGTGCTTGACGAAGTTTACGCCATGGAAAAATCGTCTCCATATTATGAACTCGTCCGAAAAAAGATGGACGTCGCACTAGCTTCCGATCACTTTTGGTGGGCATCGGCAAAGCCCTGGTGGAGTATGGAAATGATTGAAGACGGCTCATTTCGATTACTTGACACCCTACGGACTATTCCCGTCGTGGGAAAAGAAAAGCTCGCACGCGCCGCAAATCTCTACGAAAAGATCGTTTCGACTGGATTTAATTGGCAGCGAACCGGCAAGATAAGAGAGATGATGCGAGAGCAGCGATCTATCTTGCGCATTCCCTTTAAGAGCCGCACCCTTGGTCGCACGGGAGCCGAAAATGTCTACTACGCTTTCTTGAAGATGATGGGAGATCTTGAGAAGAAGGCTGCAAAGAGCGCCGAATATGAAAAAGCCATCCTGTGGCGCGATGCCATTTATAAGTTGAAACATAAACTCGATATATACGACACCATGAACGCCATAGACCTCGTGCGCGTTGAGATTCCCCACGACGAGGTGGAGAAAACCATTATTGAATACGAAGAGAAATACCGGCGGATGCGTGGCGGTCAGCCCGAACAGAGGGGTGCATAGCGATGTGTCAAGGATCAGGAATCGGGGGTCATGTGAATCATAAAGTACCAACAATAACGGCATGAAGATAAAAATTTTATTCGTGGCATCTGAATGCGCGCCTTTCGCTAAAGTAGGCGGCTTGGGCGATGTTTTGGAAGGCCTGCCCAAAGCACTTTCCGCTTCCGGTCTCGATGTGTCTATTATTATTCCGAAGTATGAACAGATCGATGTTCGTCGTATCAAGGCAAAGATTATTGTGCGAAACTTTCCCGTGCTCGTGGGAAAAGAGCATATTGAACGCATCAACGTTTACCAAGCAAAATTGCCTTCATGCAACGTGCGCGTATATTTCATAGAAAACGAGGAGTATTTAAGCGTCGGAGAAATATATTTTGAACGCACGGCTTTCGCAGGCACTTTCAAAGAAATTCAGAGATTTTTATTTTTTTCGAATGCAGTTAAGGCTCTTCTTGCTGTAAAAAAATTGGATGCCGATATCGTGCACTGCAACGATTGGCACACGGGGGCTTTAGTAAATATTATTCGAAACAACTTGACTAGCAAGTCTTCGACTATCAGTCCGCAGAAAACAATTTTTACCATTCATAATCTGGCTAATCAAGGCATATGGAGTTCAAAAAACATTAGCGCATGGTTTGGCCCAAATAATTTTACTGAGTCCGCCGGTCAGTTTAATTTTATGGCCGAGGGAATAAGAAACGCGGACATGATAACAACCGTAAGTGAGAGCTATAGTAAAGAAATATTAACCAAGCAGTTCGGCGAAGGGTTGGAGCAGCTGATCAAAAAAATGGCGGTTCGCGCGCGGCTAACCGGAATCTTAAACGGCGTCGATTACTCCATGTGGCCCGTTCCGAAAAGAAATAGAGCCGCATTTCAGAAAATGCTTTGCCTTGCGCAAGATAAACAGGTGCCGATTTTTGGATTGGTTGCCCGATTAACATATCAAGAAGGAATTAATCTTGACGAGCCTCTCGCAAGAGAATTTGCGGAAAATGGAAGCGCCCAATTTGTTTTTTTGGGCAGTGGAGGAGCAAAACATGAAAAAGTTCTGCTAAAACTTGCTCGCGATTATCCCAAAAGCATATATGCACGCATTGGTTTTGATGAAAAATTGGCTCGCCGGATTTATGCTCAAAGCGATTTCTTTTTGATGCCTTCGATCTTCGAGCCCAGCGGGCTTGGGCAGCTTATAAGCATGCATTACGGAACAATTCCGATTGTTCGCGCAACGGGCGGACTCAAGGACAGTGTGGACAATTCCGAAACTGGTTTTGTTTTTAATAAGGCCGACAAAACATCGCTGCGATCCGCCATGAAAAGAGCAATCGCATGTTATAAAAACAAGGCTTGTTTTAAAAAGATTTCGGAGTGCTGTCGAGAACGGGATTTCAGCTGGAAGCGAGCTTCCAAAAAATATATCCGCGTTTATTCGAAGCTGCTCAAACAAAGTAAAGGCGCTTCTATTTAAGATAGCACACCATCCGAAACTTTTTTGAGTGAACCCCGCACCACGGCTTTACAGCCGTAGCATCAGAACGTTACCCCGGGGTTTTTACACATTCCTCCCCCGCCTTTACATGTGTGGCTTCCTGTGATGCGCGGTGAAAAATTTCTCTTAGAAGTTTTACGATCCCCCTCCACTTTTTTTGAAAAAACCTCTATACTGTCTACTTGGCTGCTAAGGCCTTATTTGACCATGCCACTTATGCCAAATGGCGAAGTCGTACTTCGCTTTAACAACGTTTCTTTTGATTTTGGGCATAATAAGCCTATCTTGCATGAGGCGGATTTTTCGGTGCGAAAGGGGTCAAAAATCACGCTTATGGGCCAAAACGGCGCAGGAAAAAGCACGATCTTCCAACTTATAATGGGAGCTCTAAAACCGGAGATTGGCGCAATTAACATTGCGCCTGGCGTGACAATCGCAACGGCTCGACAAGTAATTCCTAGGAACGAAATGAGGCTTACAGTGAAAGAGTTCTTTGAAAATGTATTTAATGAAAAAATCTACAACATAGACCCGCGAATAGATAAAGTTTTGGATGTAGTGAATCTCTCCGTTCCTCACGACAAGATTTTGAAAACGTTTTCAGGAGGTGAGCAGGCGCGATTGCTTTTAGCTCAGGCTTTGATTCAAAACCCCGACATCCTGCTTTTGGACGAACCAACCAACAACCTTGATAAGGCTGGCATAGCCCACCTGACGCAGTTCTTGATCGATTATCCGAAAACCTGCATTGTCATTTCTCACGACTCGAATTTTTTGAACTCCTTCACTCACGGCGTTTTATATTTGGAATCCTTCACGCACACTGTCGAGCAATACGCCGGAGACTATTTTCTCGTGGTCGAGGAAATCACAAAACGGCTCGAGCGCGAGCGGATGAAAAACGCGCGTCTACAACAAGAAATTCAAGAACGGAAAGATAAAGCAAATTTTTTCGCCCAGAAAGGCGGCCATATGCGCGACGTAGCTCGCAAGATGAATGAAAAAATAGAGGAACTCAAGGAAGACGTTGTTGATGTCCGACGAGAAGATAAAACAATCCGAGATTTCAGAATTCCCTGCCAAGAGGATTTAACAGGCGTACTTCTGGAATTAAAGTCTGTCTCTGTGGTTAAAAATCACAAAGCAGTCAATAAAAAAGCTCACGTAATGCTTAAAAAGAAAGAGCATTTATTTCTTTCTGGCCCGAACGGCATCGGTAAAACTACGCTTTTGGAAAAGCTTGCGACCGGACACGCGAAAGGAGAACACGTTGCGCCAGGAGTGCGCATCGGCTATTATCGGCAGGATTTTTCGACGCTTAATTTCGACGAAACTGTTTATAATGCGCTCAAAAACGTCATTCGCGGCGGAACGGAGGAAAGTCTTCGTTCGCACGCCGCAGGCTTCCTTTTGGACGCGGAACTTTTAAAATCTAAAATAGGCGCTCTTTCCGAGGGACAGAAAGGTCTCGTCGCATTTGCGCAAATCTGTCTGCTCGGGCCCGGGCTGTTAATATTGGATGAACCGACAAACCATATCAATTTCCGCCATATCCCAATTATTGCCAAAGCGCTTGACGCATACGAAGGCGCGATGATTCTCGTAAGCCACGTTCCCGAGTTCGTGAAAAAAATAAGGATTGACAAGACGCTTGATCTCGAAGTTCTTTGAGTCGCGCAATTTTGATGCGTTGCGAGATGGCGGATAAAGCCATGGAATTTCATTGAGTCTGCATCGGAAAATATCATCTGTTTTCTCTTTCTATTTGTTTTCCTACGGGGTAGACTGAAATTGTAAGGAATATATCGCACATGGCCAGCCAAATAACCATCAGGCGTAGTCCTATCGTGCTTATCCGAACGCTCGTTTCGATAGAAGTTTTGGGTTTTCTAGCATACTCTGCAGCCGCGGCGCTCGGCAATTATGAGGGCGATATCTATGGTCGCGTTTTTCTTTCCCGCGTACTATCGTATCATTCAGCGAAATTCATGTTTTTGTCCGCGGCCCAGCTTGTAATAACTATTTATGCTTTCTTGCGATGGTATTACGAACAATACGAAATCAAGCCAGGTTTGGTATCGCATGAATGGGGAGTTTTCGTTAAGAAGTGGAAAATTGTATCACTCGAAAGATCTATGACTGCCGTCGCAACATCAGATCCACTAGGAAAGTTGTTTCACTACGGTACTATTCTGATTAAAA
>JBBTYG010000129.1:0-4830 GCA_038061855.1 Patescibacteria group bacterium
CCTTCGATAGCAGTTCCAGCGGCCATAGGAATGAACGTCCATCTCGCCTGGTTTTCGAAAAGCATGTCGTGCATCTCCCAGAATTTACCCTGATTCCCCGCCGCTTCCGACGCTCGCGCCGCAAGATCAGCGCTTTCGTGGATTCGACGAAGTGGAAAATGGCGATACGTTAAGTTTATCCGATCTCCGAATTCAGCCATTATCCGCTTTACAATCGGGTAATATGAACCGCACGCCGGACATTGGAAATCGCTATATTCCACAAGCGTCACGAGTGCGCTTGGATTGCCTTTCATCCAAGCGTTCGCGGTTCCCGATTGCAAGATATTGCCTAGAGACGCCGTTTGACCCGAGTCTATCGTGGCCTTTTTCGGGGTTGTGGCGAAAACGATTGCCGCCACAATAATTCCAATAAGCGCGACTGCCACTATGACGTCTTTATATTTTTTCATTGTTTTCAATATACCGCATACTGACAAAAAAAGCAACACCAAAAAATGCGCAGTAGAAACACGGCTACACAACCGGCTCGCAGGAATCGTTCTTCGATGAAAATGTTGCGGTGTATTTTAGAAATAGCTCGAACGGAATTCTGCCCTCGCCGCGCTCCGCGCCGCGAGGCATCTGTCCACTTGCGAAATCCTGAATTGCGGGTCCACGAGGATTCGAACCTCGATCATCGGTTTTGGAGACCGACATTCTGCCATTGAACTATGGACCCATTGAGCAAGGCGCGCGCGGAAACCAGTCAGAACATTTTATCCAGCCTGCAACTATAACTACATCTAAAAGAACCACTGGTACTTTTCTATCAAAATGCGCACACGAAGATTTTATTATTTAGCTGCCAAATATACAAGAACATCTATTTTTCCTCAGAGAAGGAAGGGAAGTTCTACTTGGCATCAAAAAACCGCCAGAGGGCGGTTTTTTGACTAGACTATTTTAATCTCGATATCCACCCCCGCCGGTAAACTCAAGTTTGAAAGAGATTCAATTATCTTCGGCGTCGGATTGAGTATCTCAACCAATCGCTTATGAACCCGAAGCTCGAACTGTTCGCGCGAATCCTTATGTACGAATGTCGATCGGTTCACGGTATACTTCTTGATTTCGGTCGGCAAAGGAATCGGCCCGACGATTTTTGCGTCATTGCGCTCCGCAGCTTCGATAATCTGCTTCGCCGAATTATCTATAAGCTTGTGGTCGTACGACTTGATTCGAAGACGCACTTTTTGCGGGAGTTCGGTTTCTTTTTTCTTGACCATAAAAATTACCGATGCAAATTTACGAATGGATACGAATTATGCGAATTGAATTTTATTCGCGTCATTCGCATGAATTAGTATTATTAGCATCGCATACTTTACTTATTAATTTTCGTCACGACTCCTGCTCCAACCGTTTTTCCGCCTTCGCGAATAGCAAATCTCTGCTTCTCTTCGAGCGCTACCGGTGAGATTAGTTTGATTCCCAGCTTAACCGTGTCGCCCGGCATCACCATTTCCATCCCAGACGGCAATGTCACCTCTCCAGTTACGTCAGTTGTTCTGATGTAAAACTGCGGCTTATAGCCGGCGAAAAAAGGAGAGTGCCTTCCTCCCTCTTCCTTCGAAAGAATATACACCTCGCTGTCGAATTCCGTGTGCGGATTGACGCTTCCCGGCTTCGCAATAACCTGACCGCGCTCAACGTCCTCTTTTTTGAGGCCGCGAAGCAATGCGCCGACGTTATCGCCCGCCATGCCGTCATCAAGAATCTTATTGAACATTTCAATTCCGGTTACAACAGTTTTTTGGGTCGGGCGTAATCCTACGATTTCAACTTCTTCGTTTACTTTTATTCTGCCTCGCTCAATTCTTCCGGTTACGACAGTGCCTCGTCCCTCAATAGCAAACACGTCCTCGACGGGCATAAGGAACGGTTTTTCAAGGTCTCGAACCGGCTGTGGGATATGTTCGTCGAGCGCTTTCGCAAGTTCGAAAATCGGTTTCGCATCAGCTTCGTCGGCAGATTTTACGTTCAATGCCTTGAGCGCAGAACCTCGGATAACCGGTATTGTATCTCCTGGAAATTCATATTTCTTCAAAAGCTCGCGGATTTCTGATTCGACAAGATCGATAAGTTCCGGATCGTCAACTTGATCAACTTTGTTTAAGAACACCACAATCGCCGGCACGCCGACTTGGCGAGCCAAGAGAATGTGCTCTCTCGTCTGCGGCATCGGACCATCAGCCGCGGATACAACCAAAACCGCGCCGTCCATCTGCGCGGCGCCCGTGATCATATTTTTGATGTAGTCCGCGTGGCCCGGGGCGTCAATATGCGCATAGTGTCTCTTTTCCGACTCGTATTCCGAGTGGTGAAGCGCGATCGTAATGCCGCGCGCTTTCTCTTCCGGAGCGTTATCGATCTGATCGACTGATTCCTCTTTTTTTGCCCAACCTTTTAAGTGCAATACGTGCGTGATCGCCGCGGTAAGAGTAGTTTTTCCGTGGTCGACGTGTCCAATTGTCCCAACGTTAACGTGAGGTTTCGTCCTGCTAAATTTCTCTTTTTCTGCCATGATGTTTTGTTAAATTTTATTACCTCTCGACCTAATTAGTTTATAAGAATTTTAAAGGCCTCCGCAGGCCGTGGTTTGACTACGGCAATCATTATACGGGGATGGCAAAAGGTGTCAAGCGAGGCTGTGGATAGGGCTCGAAAGGTTCGTTTAGGAAACTATTTTATCCAGCGCCACTTTTTCGCAACTGAAATGCGGCACTGGGTTTATCTCCGCGGCAAGCTGCTGTGTATTCTTGGAAGGTGCGTGACAAAGCGAAGCCGCCGGATTTTTTAAGCTTCTCTCAAGTACGATTTTGCAGGACGTAACAAATTGTACGATCGTAATATTTGTTACATATTTCGATAGTTCATATTCAATGCTCCGTAGATTTAAATTATATCCGCCACTTCTGCGCTGAAAAATTTGACATACGGAGTGATATTCCATTCGCCCAGTGTGCGGATAAATTTTTCTGGCAAAGGACCCGGCCCGAACCAAACGCTTTTTTGAAGCATTTCAAAACCAAAACTGATGAGCTCTATTCTTAGCCAATCGCGCATTTTCCGTTTGCTTTCAGGAATATCGAAGACGATTATTAGATTTTTCGCATTGGCAGGCGATTTCTTATCGGCTCTGCGGGTTCTAGGTAGTTTTTTCAAGAGATATTCTTTACCTGCGTCTGTTATTTTCCACACCCCTTTCTTTTCATTTATCACATATCCTCTCTTTCTGAGGCGCCATAAAGTTACACGAAGCACGCCGCGGGAAATTTTTTCCGCGTCATCGCCGCCGGTAAAGTATATTCCATATCCACGCCGGCGTTTCCCGATAAGCTCATTTAATACATCATCAACCAGGCTCATACGCTCATTGTAACAATTTCTACGATCGTAAGAAATGTTACATTATGTATTTCTTAATCTTAGCGTTTCTATCATCTTAGCGTTTCTATCGCTTTTTGCCTTCGATCCTTCGGAGAAGCTCAGGATTTCTGGATATAAGCTAGCGTTTCTTTCCCTCAATAATCAGCTGCGTGATGTTATTCGGCGCAACGTCGTATCGGTCGAATTCCATAGTGAACGATCCCCTGCCCTGCGACATCGATCGAATTTCCGTGGCGTAGCCGAACATTTCGGAGAGCGGCACGGTCGCGTTTATCACTTTAATATTCGGACGGTCTATCATCTCTTCGATTCGCGCGCGTTTGGAATTCAAATTTCCGGTCACCTCTCCAAGGAAACTGGTCGGGATTAAAACCTGAATTTTCATGATAGGTTCAAGGATCACCGGCTTCGCGCGCTTCACGGCTTCCTGGAACGCCATAGATCCAGCAATTTTAAACGCCGCTTCGGACGAGTCCACTTCGTGGAATGAACCGTCATACAAAGTCACTTCAACGTCGGAAATCGGATAATGAGCGAGAACTCCTTTGTCTAATGCTTCTTTCACGCCCTTCTCAACCGCGGGAATAAATTCATTCGGAATCGCGCCTCCCTTGATTTCATCCAGGAATACAAAACCAGTTCCCCTCTCCAATGGTTTTACGCGAAGCCGCACATGGCCATATTGTCCGCGCCCGCCAGATTGCCGGATATATTTTCCTTCAGATTCGGCCTCACCGGTAATCGTTTCTCTATAGGCAACCTGCGGCCTCCCCACGGACGCGGCAACGCCAAATTCACGCTTCATCCGATCAACAATGATTTCGAGGTGCAGCTCTCCCATTCCCGAAATAATCGTATCGCCAGTCTCTATGTCTCCCTTTACCCTAAATGTCGGATCTTCGTCCGCAAGCCGATGGAGCGCCATGCTCATTTTTTCTTGATCCGCTTTCGTTTTTGGCTCGATTCGAATTCCTATAACGGGCTCCGGGAACACGATTTTTTCCAACATTAGCGGCGCTTCAGCGGTGCACAGCGTATCTCCAGTTGTCGTATTTTTTAAGCCAACGATTGCAGCGATCTCTCCCGCATAAATTTCCTCAACTTCTTCCCGTTCGTTTGCGTGCATGCGAACAACACGGCCTATCCGCTCCTGCTGGTTTTTTATCGAGTTGAAAATATACGAACCACGCTTCAATACACCGGCGTAGTTTCTGAAATATGTAAGCGTTCCCACATAAGGGTCAGTCGCGATTTTGAACGCCAACGCTGTAAACGGCTCGTCGTCGCTCGGCTTGCGTAGGATTTCCGCTCCGGTTTTCATGTCAATTCCTTTTACTGGCGGCAGGTCAAGCGGAGACGGCAAGTATTCCACAACGGCGTTCAAGACGAATTGTACTC